>JBAUTA010001062.1:0-35682 GCA_049581985.1 Kovacikia sp. | reverse complement strand
TTAAGTTGAGGCTCTGCCCAACCAAAAAAAGCACGGCAAAAGCAGCCAGAGCCGACAGGGGAATCGTTAGGGCTGCAATCGCTGTGCTGCGCCACTCGCGCAGGAAGAAATAGAGAACAACCATGATTAGGACAATGCCGATGGCAATCGCATCGCGCACATTGGCGATAGCATCCACTACGAGGCCCGATTCATCATAGGCCGGACGGATTTGCATCCCAGCAGGCAAAATCTTTTTGATATCGGCCAATTCCTTGCGCACGCCATCAGAAACAGCCACCACGTTGCTGTTCGGCTGGCGAAAGATATTCAAAGTCAGGCCGGGATGTCCATCTACGCTGACCAGACGGGTGCGGTCCGCTCGCCCTGACCGGATGCGCCCCAGATCTCTCAGGAAAATCGGCACTGCTCCGGGGCGCGTTGCGACCACAACCCCTCCAAGCTGAGATGGCTCCGTAGCTTCGTTGGTGGAAACAACCAGATTTTGCTGATAGCGGGCATCGAGTTTCCCCACCACCTGGATCTGGTTGGTGCGGGTCAGGGCATCCGCGACCTGGGTAAGGCTGAGACTATAGCTTTTGAGTTTCGCCGGGTCTATTTCAATCGCTACTTGGGGAATATCTCCGCCCTGGATCTGGACACGGGCGACCCCTGGCACCTTAGTCAGACGAGACTGGATCTGGTAGCGAGCAATCGTGTAGAGGTCTGCCTGTGTCAGGGTTGGCGTGCTGACGTTGTAACCAAGAACCGGGAAAATAGCTGGAGTAATGCGCTCAATGGTTAAGTTGACATTCGCAGGTAGGCTGGCGCGTGTTTCAGCAATGCGGGTCTGCAACTGCTGCAGGGCATACTGCATGTCTGTGCCTGGCTGAAACTCAATCGATAGCTCCGTTGAACCGCGAATTGTTTTCGAACGGACCCATCGCACCCGATAGACCTGTCCCGCAGCTTCTTCTAGCGGTCGCGTGACAGTGACGACCACCCGCTCAGGGGAAGTATCGCCCACCTCGGCAATAACGGCAATTCGAGGAAAGGAAAGTTCTGGGTAGACATCTGAGGGCAGGTTTAAATAGGCCAGCAGACCGACAACGGCTACCAGCGCAAAAACCAGGTAAATAGCTCTCGCTTGTGATTGGAGGATTTTGGTGAAGCGGATCATCGTATAGCCTCCACCGTAGTACCATCCGGCAGGCCGTAGGCCCCGCTGGCTGCGACCTCTTCACCACTGGAAAGACCGCTAGTAATTTCAATGCGTCCGCCTTCTTCAATTCCGGTTTGCACAGGAACACGGGAAATTTTGCCTGAGCGGAACCTGTAAACAAGCCTCTGCCCAGGCTTCTCAGGATCTGGGACCAGAGCCGTCTTCGGAACCGTGAGCGCACCCCTGTGCATCCCGGTTGTGATCTGGACAGTCACCGATTGTCCTTCTTTCAGTTCTCCCTGTCGGTTAGCGCAACGCATTTGGACAGCGAGCGTATTGCTTTGGAGGTCGACCACAGGGCTGATAGCAGTAACTGTTGCTGGAAAGCTGACCCCAGGTTGGGCAGCACTGCGAACACGAGCCGATTGCTGGATTCGGATAGGAGCTGATGAATCGGCAGGCAGGCTTGCGTTAATCACTACCGTCTCCAGATCCACTACCTGGAGGACGGGGGTGACTGGGTCAACGGTATCCCCGGCATTGAGCAATCGGCGCGCCACTACGCCTGAGATCGGACTGCGCAACTCTGCAAAACCCAACTGTGTTGCCACTTGAGCGCGCGAGGCTCGTGCCTGAGCAACCTGAGCCTTGGCAGACCGTACTTGCTCCTGACTGGTGGCCACCTGACTTTGGGCAGCAATCAAATCCTTCTGAGGGGCAATCTTTTCGTTGTAGAGCATCTGCACACGCGCCAGCGTGTTGCGAGCGAGCGTCAAATTGGTTTGGGCCTGAGCAACTGCTGAAATGGAACCCTGTAAAACAGCATCCGCCTGGGCAATCTGGTCTTTTACTTGGCGGTTATCCAGGCGGGCGATGAGCTGTCCACGATAGATGCGCTGTCCGGGCACCACTAACACTGCGATTAGTTTGCCCGCCACCGCCGGACTGACTTTGACCGAATGATCCGGCAGCGCATTCACCGTTCCTGTGAGCGTGACGATATTCGATAGGTTTTGGCGCTGCACTTGGACAATCGGCAGGCGAACGACGGGCGTTGGGGTAGGGTCCTCTGCCGGGCTCACCTTCTGACAGCCTGCGAGCAAAACCAGCAGCAGAAAGCTAACCGCCGCTTTAGGGAATGGTTGGAGCATCTGGCTTACTCGCGAAAAGGGGTCGGTTAACAGCGCGTTCCAGCGTACCCAGGGCCGTCTGATAGGTCAGAACATCGTTATAGTAAGCATCTCGCTGATCCTGCACAGATTGCTGCGCAACGAGAACATCGGTTAGCCCAGTTTGACCGAACTGATAGCTCTTACGCGCTAAATCTAATACTTGTTCAGACTGAGGCAGCAATAGAGAGCGGTCTTGCTGCAAAAGTCGCTGGCTGCTACGGACGTCTTGGTAGGCCGCAGCCACCTCCCGGTCTACCTGTTGTTCGAGCGCGAACCGTTGCGCTTCAGCCAGGGACTGATTCGACTGAGCCTGATTCACTTCTCCTTGATGCTTATTAAACAGGGGCAACTCGACCCGAATACCGAGGAGCGCTCCGGTTGTATCCGCAACCGGATCCCAGATGAATCCGCCTGCCACGGCAATATCTGGAACCTGGGCAGAACGAGCTAGGGCTAATTGGTCATCGCTAATACGCTGCTGCAGCTTGGCTAAATTCAGGTCCAACCGTGTACGTCTGGCTATCTGCTGAAGCCCTGTGAGGTCTGGCAAGGGAGGTAGCGTCTCCGGAGTCTTTTGCGCCTCTTCGATAGACAGGTTAAATTGCCTTCCATCGCTGGGTTCTATCAGAATTTCTGTCGGCTGACCCAGTAAGCTAGCTAGCTTAATATTTGCTTGGCGGACCCGGTTTTTCGTCGGTTCAAGACGTTGGCGTGCTCGCTCTAAGACAAAGCGTGTCTGGATCAGGTCTACCTCGGCCACATCTCCAGCTGCTAAACGTTTACGCGCAATCTCGACCAATTGCTTGTTCAGTTCCACCATGCGTTCGGCCTGATTATGTGCAGCCTGAGCGATTGCCAGTTCAGCATAAGCTTGCCGGACATCCATGCGTATTTGCCAGCGCATCATTTCTAACTGGAGCTGGGCTGTTCGTGTCTGGTCTCGGGCAAGGGCCAAGCGAGCTGCGCGTTTGCCTCCCAACTCAATGGGCTGCTCAAAGCCAAGGGCACGTTTGGTCTCCGCTAGACCGACCGGGATATCCAAAGCCAGACGTGGATTAGGACCAACGCCAGCGATAGCGACCCCCGATTCGGCAACAGCGATGCTTCGGCGAGCAGCCAGCAGTTGGGGGTTGTTCAACTCGGCCTTACCTAGTGCTTCTTCCAGACGCAAATTCAGGAGGGGGGGCTGGGCAGTCTGAGCCCATACTGCAGTGGAAGTAATGAGGAAATAGGCAACCGCAGTGACCCAGCCCATCAAACAAAACCGTGATAGCAAGCTTTCTCAACTCAAACACAGTAGACCCATGCTAAGTTCAGCTGGAGAAAAATTGGTGAAGAGAATACTACTAGCTATAGGGATGTAGCGCTGTAAATTATATGGGGGGCCATGATACAAACTAGCAGCTTGCTTGAATAGCCTCTAAAAAATGGGAAATTCGCCATGAAATTTGTGGATGAATACCGTAATGCTCAATCTGCGCAACAATACGTCCATGCTATCGCTCAGATAACAACCAAACCCTGGAAGATCATGGAAGTCTGTGGCGGACAGACCCATTCGATTGTGAAATTTGGGCTGGATGCACTTTTACCCTCAGCAGTCACCCTCATTCATGGCCCCGGTTGTCCCGTCTGTGTTACCCCGATTGAATTAATCGATAAAGCCCTTATTCTTGCTTCTCAATCTGATGTTATCCTCTGCTCTTTTGGCGATATGCTGCGGGTTCCTGGTACTGAAAAAGACTTGCTTACCGTTAAAGCCAACGGTGGTGATATCCGCATTGTTTACTCACCCTTAGATGCCCTAAAAACCGCTCAAATGTATCCCCAGAAGCAGGTGGTTTTCTTTGCTGTAGGGTTTGAGACTACGGCTCCTGCTACGGCCATGGCTATTTATCAAGCTCATCAGCAGGGACTTGAAAATTTCTCTATGCTGGTGTCCCATGTCCTGGTCCCGCCGGCTATGGAAGCGATTCTTTCTTCCTCGAACAACTGTATTCAAGGATTTTTAGCAGCGGGACATGTATGCACGGTGATGGGCTATACCGAGTATGAACCGATTGCTCAAAAATATCAGGTTCCTATCGTAGTTACAGGTTTTGAGCCCGTAGATATTCTGCAAGGCGTGTACCTATGTATCCAACAATTAGAGTCAGGAAAAGCACAGGTGGAAAATCAATATGCTCGTTCCGTTCGCCGCAGGGGCAATGAAACAGCGCAAAATCTGATTCGTGATGTCTTTGAAATCGTTCCCCGTCTGTGGCGTGGCATAGGCGAGATTCCTAAAAGTGGTTTGGGGTTGCGTATAAAATATGCCAAATTTGATGCAGAACGTCGCTTTGACATCAAAGTAGCACCTGAGCGCGCTCAAACAGAATGCATCAGTGGATTGGTGCTCCAAGGCGTGAAAAAACCGCACGAGTGTCCTGCTTTCGGCACGCGCTGCAGCCCAGAAAATCCGCTTGGTGCTCCGATGGTTTCCTCAGAAGGGGCCTGTGCTGCTTACTATCGTTACCGATAGAAGTTGTTTACGGGCAAGAAGTCTTATGAACCTTGATATGTACATTTAGTTTATTGCGGTGGAGGCGAAAGCCGCCCTCTCTAGAGAATATGAATGTACCCTGCCTGTAGGGTTTGGCTTAATGGAAGCGTAAGCGAATCAACCTAAATCTAAAAAACTATGAATACACAAACTCCCGTAACCACCCGTCAACTTGGGACCACAGGTCCCAGAGTGTCTGCCCTTGGACTTGGTTGCATGGGAATGTCTGACCTGTATGGTCCTGCTGATGAAGCTGAATGTATTGCCACGATCCATGCTGCGATGGATGCTGGAATCACCCTGCTCGACACAGGCGACTTTTATGGCATGGGGCACAATGAGCTACTGATTCGGGAAGCACTGCGGGGGCGCGATCGCGATCGGGTGGTACTTAGTGTCAAATTCGGAGCACAGCGCGATCCAGCCGGTAATTGGATCGGTATTGATGGACGCCCTGCTGCCGTCAAGAATGCCCTCGCCTACACGCTGCGCCATCTCGGAACGGATTATGTCGATATCTACCGCCCTGCGCGGGTTGATCCGACGGTTCCGATTGAGGAGACGATCGGCGCGATTGCAGAAATGGTTAAGGCCGGATACGTTCGGCATGTCGGTCTCTCAGAGGCTGGTGCCGACACCATCCGTCGCGCTCATACGGTATACCCTATTGCGGATCTCCAGATCGAGTATTCACTGCTCTCTCGCGGGATAGAAGCCGAAATTTTGCCAATCTGCCGTACGCTTGGCATCGGTGTAACCGCCTACGGTGTGCTCTCCCGTGGTCTGCTCAGTGGTCACTGGTCGAAGGAGCGTACCCAAGAAACGTCAGGAACACCTGACTTCCGGTCGTTCCTACCCCGATTCACGGGTGAGAACCTGGATCGTAACCTTGCGCTCGTCGAAGCCCTCCGTGAGATAGCTGCCGAAAAGGTAGGGACAGTTGCGCAGGTGGTGATCGCTTGGGTACTGGCTCGCGGCTCCGACATCGTGGCTCTGGTTGGAGCACGCCGCCGCGAACGACTGATTGAGTCGCTAGGGGCACTTGATCTGGTTCTCAGCAAAGATGACCTTGCACGGATTGAGAAAGCTGTTCCAGTAGGGGCAGCAGCGGGTGATCGCTACAGTAGAGATCAGATGGCCCACCTTGACAGCGAGCGCCAATCAAACCCCTAAGTTATGCTGTTTTATCGCCTTCACTACGGCCCTCGTCGCCTCGGCACAAAACACCTCTGTGTAGGGAGGGTGAGAACCAAATAGACAGCACACGGCATCGCCTCGATATCCCTGATCTACGAGTTTTAAACCCTATCGCCGCGAGAGATTTTTAGCTATTTTTTAGGAGTCAACGAAGGGGAGGAGATCTCGTGAATTCTCGCTGGTCGCTCTGGTCGGAGGGGTCGTTGCTCTGCATTGGCTCTAAGGACTCCATCCTGTCGATAGGCTCGATAGGCTCAGCGTGTTCGGTCGGTTCGGTCGGCTCGTTCGGGTCGATTCTGTCGCTTGGTTCAGCTTTATCGGTCGGCTCTGTGCTCTCGTTCCGCTGCCGCGCCTCCGTAATGTCCGCCTCAGGCACGGGAGCGGTGATGGGTCGAAAGTCATCGGCTACTCGTCTGGGTGCTGCCGCTCTGCTCCTGCTCATCGGAGTCGCGCTTACCTTTGATAAACGGCAACAGATTAAACTCCTGGCGAATGTCTAGAAGAGATCGATCAAGCAAAGGCTCAAACTCCAGAAAAGGAAGGCGATTTTGGCGTTTACGAGTTTTGAACCAAATGGAGATCAGTTCTGGCATAAGCAGAGGAAGCACTCTAAGAATTGCACCATAGAGCCAAAGTACACCCTTTTCTCTAATCATATCGGCATACATAACGTCTACAGCGGGGGAATCTTTCATCTTTAGATAGGTCTGAAAAGTACACTCACTTGTCCACCAAAATAGCGGCAGAATTTTTAATTCGTCATACATTCCGGTGTCGCAACCGTAAATGACATGACCCACATCATGAGCAAGCAGGATTTTGGCGAATTCTGGCGGCTGAGTCTCAGGCGGTGTGACATGGGAATTGAGGGCGTAGTATTCCATTAAACCTTCGCGAAGAGTCTGTTTGCTGTTTTTGTCTAGGTAGGGAGCGTGCTGACTCATAGTTATTATTTCGATTCCAATGAATTTATAGGTCCCCTCACAAATTCCTCAGAATTAACCTCTACCGTTGAGTTATTGATAGAGAAACAATCTAAGTGTGTGCGTAGACTCAACTGAATTCTATCGCTCCGAAAAAAAGGTAGAACGCGATGGTAGGAAGTAACTGGAAAAAGACACCTAAACCCTACCCGGATATAGCAGCACCGCCAGGGGTTGTTTTTCATGTACATGGAATTTCCAAGATTTACCATATGGGTGATATCGAAGTGCATGCGCTTCGCTCTGTGGATCTGGACCTTTATGAAGGCGAGTTCGTGGTCCTGCTAGGGCCTTCGGGCAGTGGGAAATCGACTCTGCTCAATATTCTCGGGGGGCTGGATGTTCCTTCCTCTGGTCATGTGTTTTTCCGGGATCGAGACTTGACCAATGCCAGTAATGCCGAACTCACCCGTTTCCGCAGAGAATGCATTGGTTTTGTTTTTCAGTTCTATAACCTGATTCCTAGTCTCACGGCTCGAGAGAATGTGGCACTGGTCACCGAGATTGCCACCGGTCCGATGGAACCGGAGCGCGCTTTAGAACTCGTAGGCTTGGGGGATCGACTGGACCACTTTCCTGCCCAGCTGTCTGGCGGGGAGCAGCAGCGCGTAGCGATTGCCCGTGCTATTGCCAAGCGTCCTGAAGTACTACTCTGTGATGAACCGACGGGGGCCCTAGACTACCAAACGGGGAAACTGGTCCTGGAAGCCCTGGCAGAGGTAAACCGTGAACTGGGCACAACCATCGCCGTGATTACGCACAACGCGGGCATCTCCGCCATGGCAGACCGAGTGATTATGATGCGTAGTGGTGAAATCGTCCGCATACAGCGCAATGAAACGAAGGTGACCCCTGCCGAACTAGAGTGGTAAGCAGTCTATGAAAGCCCTCGACCAAAAACTCTTTCGGGACTTGCTCAACTGGCGGGGGCAAATGATCGCCATCGTGTTGATTGTGATTTGTGGCATTGCCAGCTTTGTGACGATGACCAGCACCTATGAATCGCTCAAGCTTTCCCAGGATGCTTATTACCATCAATACCGATTCGCACAGGTGTTTGGACAACTGAAGCGGGCACCCGATTCACTGCTCCCCAAGATTGCGGCGATTCCGGGCGTGGCTCAGGTGCAACTACGGGTGGTACGCGATGTGACCCTTGACGTGCCTGGACGAAAGGAGCCTGCCATCGGACGATTGGTATCCATCCCTGAAAAACAGACCCGGATGCTCAATGATCTTTTCATCCGTCAGGGACGCTACATCCAAGCGGACCGACGCAACGAAGTGCTGGTCAGCGAAGCCTTTGCCCAAGCCAATCATCTCCAACTGGGCGATTCCTTAGGAGCAGTTATTAACGGACGCTGGCAAAAGCTACGGATCGTCGGGATTGCCCTCTCCCCGGAGTATGTCTACGAGATTCCGGGAGCCGGAGTACCCCTCCCGGACAATGAGCGGTTTGGGGTGATTTGGATGGGACGCGATACCCTGGGCACTGCTTTTAACATGGATGGGGCCTTCAATGATGTAGCACTTTCCCTAACACCAGGAGCTATTGAAGCCGATGTGATTTTCCATGTAGACCGACTATTGGACCCCTATGGTGGCTTTGGGGCCTATGGGCGCAAGGATCAGGTTTCGAACCGTTTTCTCTCCGATGAAATCAATTCGCTCAAAGCAACGGGAACCTTGGTACCCGCCCTATTTCTTGGTATTGCTGGATTTTTGCTTCACATCCTTCTTTCCCGGTTGGTGAGTACCCAGCGCGACCAGATTGCCGTGTTGAAGGCTTTTGGCTATGACCATCTAACCATTGGTGTGCATTACTTGAAATTTGTACTGATCATCATATTTCCTGGCACCGTAGGGGGTACGCTCCTGGGTTTGAGACTGGGCTCTCTTTTTACGGAGTACTATACGCAGTTTTTCCGGTTTCCCTTGCTGCGGTATGAAGTCAGTATGGGGTTGCTGACTATTGCCCTATCAATCAGCATACTTTCGGCGGTGTTCGGTGCTTTTAGTGCCGTCCGTTGGGTGGTTACGCTGCCCCCTGCTGAAGCGATGCGTCCTGAGCCCCCGGTGAGCTTTCGCCCTACCTTTATTGAACAGATCGGGCTGCAGCGTCTCCTGACTCCCGTGGGCAGAATGATTCTGCGCAGCATAGAACGCAGACCTATCCGGGCGCTGTTTTCTACGTTGGGAATCGCCTTCGCCGTCTCCACCCTTGTAACAGGCGGATTCCTAAACGATGCCATTGATCGCCTTCTCACGGTGCAGTTTTACAATGTCCAGCGCCAGGATATGACGATCATCTTTAACGAAGCCCGTCCTGCTCGCACCCGTTACGAAGTTGCCCATTTGCCCGGAGTACTTACCTTTGAGACATTCCGGAGTGTGCCTGTCCGCTTACGCTTTGAACACCGCTTCCGTCGGGTTGGGATTATCGGTCTGGAGCCGGATGGTCAGCTACACCGCCTCGTGGACCAAAACCTGAATACGGTTCCGCTACCGCCTGAGGGCGTGGTGTTGACGACTAAACTGGCGGAGATCCTGGGTATCAAACCGGGTGAATGGCTCACGGTCGAAGTTCTGGAGGGAGAACGGCCGATCCGAAAAGTTCCCGTCGTCGGTCTGGTGGATGAACTGGTGGATCTTTCTGCCTATATGGATATTCGGGCGCTCCATCGTTTGCTGCGTGAAGGAGAAACCATCTCTGGGGCCTATCTTGCCGTAGATTCCAGCAAAATTGATGCCCTGTATACGCTACTCAAACGGACTCCTGCTCTGGCTGGGGTTTCTGCCCATCATTTTTTGATTGACCAGTTTAAAAAAACGATTGGGGAGACGATGGGTATCACCACCCTGGTGATGATTGTCTTTGCCTGTGTGATTACCTTTGGTGTAGTTTACAACACGACGCGCATTGCACTATCGGAGCGTAGTCATGAATTGGCGACGCTGCGGATTATGGGTTTTACCCAGGTGGAAGTAGCAGTCATTCTTCTGGGTGAGCAGGCTATACTCACCTTGGCCGCTATTCCGCTCGGCTTTATGATTGGCTACGGGTGGGTGGTTTGGCTGGTCGCTGCCTACGACCAGGAAATTTTCCGCTTCCCCCTCATGATCTCCAATGGCAGCTATGCCTTTGCTTTCATTGTTGTAACGATAGCCGCTATTTTCTCTGGGCTGATCGTTGGTCGCCAGCTGGCCCAACTCGATTTAGTCGCTGTTCTAAAAGCGAGAGAGTGAGGACGCTATGAAACAATCCTCTTTTACTGACCAACCCACCCGCCAAAAACCGATGATAGGAAAGGATGCGCCCAAACTGCCGCTTAAGCAGATGGTTTATATCACACTGGGGATGGCGGTTGTCCTTGGCCTGGTGATGGTGTTTCGCCCGGCACCGATTTTGGTAGACAGCGCACGCATCGAACGCGGTTCTCTCCAGGTCACCGTGAATGCAGAAGGAAAAACGCGTATTCGCCAGCGCTATGTAATCTCCGCTCCTGTCAATGGGCATCTTGACCGCATTACCCTGAACGAGGGCGACTTGATTGAGCGTGGAACCATCGTGGCACGCATAGACCCTCTGCCCCTGAATGCTTCCGTAACAGAAGCCTTAAGTCGGCTGGCTGAATATCGGGCTGAAAAGGCAGGAGTGGAAACCAAGCGACCGAAACCAGAATCCCTTACCCAGGCGCAAGAACGCATTCAGGCCGCTCAGGCCAATCAACGCCAAGCCGAAGCAAAAGTTTCTCAGGCTCAAGCTTTCCTGAATCAGGCTCGACGTGACCGTCAGCGGGCCCAGGAACTGGAAAGAACGGGAGCAATCTCTCGCAGAGAGCGAGAAAATGCAGAACTTAGCGAAACCACGCGGCTTAAAGCCTTAGAAGCAGCCATCCTCCAGGCGAAAGCTTCCGCCGCAGAAGTTGCAGCAGCACAAGCTGGCCTCGCTGTTTTGCAGAAGCAGCAGAAAGATCCTGACTATTTACTCAGGGTCTATGATGCCCGCATCGCCAGCACAGAAGCTGAACTCTCCACGCTTCGGGATGAAGCAGCCCGTACCCCTATTCGTGCCCCTGTACGTGGGCGGGTACTCCGTATCCTCCAGAAAAGTGCTCAGTTCGTCACCGATGGCACTCCCCTCTTAGAGATGGGCGACCCCTCCAAACTTGAGATAGTGGTGGATGCGCTTTCGTCTGATGCGGTGAAGGTAAAACCAGGAGATCCGATGCTCATTGACCCTGGAGCGGGTAACCCAGTGTTTCATGGTCGCGTCCGGGTGATAGAACCCTCAGGGTTTACCAAAGTTTCTGCCCTGGGTGTGGAAGAGCAGCGGGTCAATATTATTGGTGATTTTGTGGGTCCCTCTAAACCCTTGGGGGACGGCTATCGAGTTGAGACCCGCATCATCACTTGGGAAGGGAAGAATGTGCTGAAGGTTCCGATGAATGCCCTTTTCCGCTGTGATCGTTCCTGGTGTGTCTTTGTGGTCAAGGAAGACAAAGCCCAACGCCGCCAGATTGACCTTGGTTATCGCAGCGACCTAGAGGCTGAAGTACGCAAAGGACTTATCCCTAGTGAAGTCGTGATTCTCCATCCGACCGAGCAGATTGAGGAAGGCAAACAAGTCAAGCTCACAGGAGAAAGCTAACTCGATACTTCTACATTTGATGGTCTATTAAAGAGAAAAATTAAACAGGGTAGAGAGAGCGGTTCGTCTACAGTTCCCGTAACACTACCCCTAAACCTGAGCATATTGTCCGGTCAGTTTGTTGAGTTGTTGAATCAAGAGGCTGAGGAACAGTCCCACATCGGTCACAACCCCAATTGACTCGATGGAGCCGCGATCGCTTAGCTTCGTCACCACAGCCGGATTAATATCAACACATACCATCTTCACACCCGCTGGTGTCATGTTCCCCACGCCGATGGAATGAAGCATGCTGGATAGCATCAAAATCAGGTCAGCACCTTCAATTAAGCGGGCATACTCTGCCTGCGCTTCCATCAGATCCATCTTGGTGTCCGGCAGTGGGCCATCATCCCGAATCGATCCCGCCAGAGAAAAGGGAACCTTATTTTTGACGCATTCGTACATCACACCACTGCACAACACCCCCTGCTCCACGGCATTGGCAATGCTGCCGCAACGGCGAATCGTATTGATCGCTTTGAGGTGATGACGGTGCCCCCCATTAACGGATAGGCCCCGCTTCATATCTACCCCCAAAGAGGTGCCCATGAGTGACTGCTCGATATCGTGGACTGCGATCGCGTTTCCCCCCAGCAGGGCATGGACATAACCCTCTCGAATCAGTCGGCTCAAGTGTTCGCCACCACCGGTATGGATCACAACCGGACCCGCCGTGACAGCAACTTTGCCACCCTGATCTCGGATTCGGCGCAAATCCCAGGCAATTTGTTCCACAACCAGCTCTACCCGACGCTCACTGGAAACCCCAGCTCCCATGAAGCTGAATTCTTCCGTCGTGTTCTTTTTCAGGGTCGTGGCGCTGCGTTTGGTACGAATTCCCTCGCTACCAACCACCACGGCTTCACCCACCTGCAAATCTCGGAGGAGCTTACAAAGTGCCACTGGACCCTCAAGGTTTCGCGTCACAGCGATGGCCCCATCCATCCGTTGTCCCTGAACCTTGACCCACTGACCCGCGATCAAAACTTCCGTGGGATAGATGGTGGTCACATAGAAATCGTCAGGAGCCACCCCCGGCTGGGTTACCGCTTCTAGATTAGCTTGTAAAGCTTCCTCGGGTACACTCACCGCTCCGAGGTCGATCAATTGCCCCATGATATCAGCCATCACTGCGGCATCAGGAGCTGAGACCTTGACCTCCGCCACCGAGGTGTCTAAGCGCTGCTCGCCGAGATTAAAGTTCAGGACTTGAAAACTTCCGCCCCCCGCCACGATGGTGTCTAGGACTTGATTCACAAGACCGGAATCCAATAAATGGCCTTCGAGATGAATGACACGGCTTTGAATCGTAGACGCTTGCGGAGACTCTTGGCGAGGTTCTGTCACCCGCAGTGTTAAACACTTCGCAGCGCCCCCTGCCTTCAGGAATTCCGTCAGCGGCGTTTCGAGCACCGTAAAACTGCGATTGCCCAAAATTTGCTTTAAGCCATCGCTGGCTTTGTTCATCACCACAACACGATCGATATTCACCGCATTACAAGAGAAATTGACCGCATCCACTTCATCAAGGGGAATGCGTTTCTCGGCAGGAACGCGCAACTCGATCAGTCGATTGGAATAGGTATCAAAGGCCGGTGGGTAGTACAACAGATACCCATCCGTGAGCGGACAAAAGCAGGTGTCCAGGTGATAAAACCGCCGATCTACCAGTCTCAGGGATAGAACCTCCATATCCAACCACTTGGCTAAGAAGGGATGGGAATCGAGTTCCGAGCGGAATCCATAACCTGCCCACAACCACCGTCCAGCCCGGTCAAGCAGCGCATCTCCTGCGCCCTCAAATGGCAAACTTTTGGGCAACTTATGAACCGTGTAGCCCTGGTCTTCAAACCACTGTTGAAAATAAGGCTCTTCACCCTGCCGTTCAGGATGGAAAAAGCGGCTGAGGACAACCGTATCCCCCAACACCAACCCGGCATTTGCAGTAAAGACCATATCCGGCCATCCCGGCTGAGGTTCAACCAGATCAACCGTCGCGTAGGACTTCAACACTTGGTAAAGCTTCTTCCACTGCGCTTGGGCATTATCCCGCGATGAGCGATGAATATTTCCTTCCATCCACGGATTAATGACGTAATCGACATCGTAATGATCGGGGGCACACATCAAGATTCGCACTGAATCAGTCATGGTTAACTCAACCTTGAACGGGATTTCTCTGAGCTGAAGGCCATTGATAGATTTACATCATTTGGGGTGCTTTATCATAGCTATTCACGATCACCTACTTCTAAAAATTTCTAACCATGAAGCACCAACAAAGTAATATCAATCTTTATCCCAGAGTAGATTATTAACACTCAAGATTCACAAGGCTTTGCGGAAACACCATGAATTTCTGACTTCGTTTCATTTTGTGTTGAATTTGGAGTTTAGACTAATGCCATAGATAGTGTTTTTCTTGCAGATTTTACCCTTGTAAACCACTAGATTTAGCATAATTTTAAATTTAGTCTAAATTCCAGCTAAATCAGTAACGAAAAATACAATGTAAGATATGATCTTGTGGTGGACAAACTTGATTTGATTTGAGATCAACCCTTGCCAGTGATCACTTGGGGTCCACACATGGGAATAGGAGCGGAAATACCTTGCTTCTACCCAGGCTTGCATATATCCGCTAGCCATGTTTTGTTGCCAAAGCGTTGTGTGAGGAAGACGGATCTTCTGCCTACTCTATTCTTCTAATTCCTTTGCGGGGACATGATTATGCGTACCATGTATCAATATTCCATCACCGACATACAAGATGAGGTGCGTGATTTAATTGCGAGGGGCTTAGTCGGTCGACAGCAACGCATTTATGAACTGAGAAGATATTTTGGCGATCGCGAATGGCAGAGCCTTGAGCGGTTGTTAGAGGCGGACGACTATTTGTTGAGAGACCGCATTATCGATTTGGTCGGCAAAGAGTCCTGGAAGAATGATTATTGAGACATGGCGATAGTTTGGAGTGCTTACTCTTTAGCGTTAGGCTGGGGCTTATCAACATTAGCTTCGCCAATTAGGTAAGAAATTGCGTAAGGGCTATCCAGCTTTGTTGAGGCCTTTCTGAGTTCTACCCCAATGACATTGCCATCTTCGTCATAGTCCAGCACCAATCCTGGTGCGATTTGAGCCGTTTCCTCAATGGTTGTTTCCATAAAAACAATTTGTAATATATCCTTATCCGGGTCATAGACAACTTTCATTAAACGCTGTATCCCTCGTTTCGATGACGGGCTGCTCTCCAGGATAGGCTTTCTGAAGCCGAGGCTTCCGGTTCGCTCATATATTCATCCAATATTAGTCTAGATAATAAATCCCAGTGGGTATTGCCTGTAGCAGAATTGGTCTCCCCTTCGGACTAAGTTCGTGGTAAGGTCCTCTGGCCAGAGTATCAAGGCGAACCTGCATTTACCTTGAGGGCTATTGGTAAACGTTGTGAGCGGTTAATTTATGCTGGAGCCTGAAAGCGTGTTCCCTGATGCTTCATTACAGCATTCTATGATTCGCCCTATCGGTGTTTATGCCCTGTCAGGACTCACGTCTGATGGAAACCAGTTACTCTCGGTTGACACGGTTCGGGGCTATCTGGTCTCTGTTAATCCACACACCAACGACACGATCATTCTGAACCCTTACTGTGTTTCAGACTGGATTGGGGTAACCGGGTTGACCCTTTGGCACGATACCTTCTGGTTTGCGAAGGGGCAGGAGGTGCTTTGGTGCGATCGCCAAACCCTAACGCCGACGATGTTTACGCGACTTCCCTATCCGGTTGATGGGGTCGCAGTCTGGGAATCAACTGTGTACGTAAGTTGTCAAAAGTCCGGCTATATCCATGTTTTTGAACGTAGTACGGGCAAACTAATTACGCGCTTGCCTCAGCCCGGTGTGGGTTCTGAAACGATGACAGTGGTTAACGAGACGCTGTGGGTGTGCGATCACACGGAACAAACCGTCTATGGCCTTGATCGCGCCACGGGAGTGATTCAATTCAGCACGCTCACCCCCTTTAGCGATCCTACTGGCATTGCCTTTTATGCTCCTGCTAATGGGCAGGAACCGATTTGCTATATTGTCTACGCCCATGAAGAGCCGTACATTCGGGATGATCCCAATGCAGAATTCCCTTATCAGTTGACATTTCGCGATCGCACCTTCATCCATCCTTTGTACATCTATCACAAGCCGGCAGCCCACTATACGCTCTCCAACGGTTACCTGGTGGAGCTGTCCTACGTAGAAGAACTGCTACCCCTCGAACCGATAACCCTGAACCATGTAGAGTGGCGGATTGCCTTGCCGTCTGATACACTCCGTCAGCGGATCCGCCACATTGAACCGATTGGTCATCCGTTTACGATTGAAGAAGAGGAGGGGCAGAAGGTCGCGGTCTTCCACTTTGATCAGGTTCAGCCCCATCAAGGTGGTCTACTGGGCTGGAAGGCCGTTATCGAAATGTACAGCCTCAAGTATTATCTATCTCCCGCTGATATTGATGACAGTCTGTTGCTCCCACCCGAGTTACAGCAACGTTATTTGGTGGATGACGATGAGCTGGCGATGGATACGACCACGATTCGTCAGGCCGCCAAGGAGGCAATCGGCACGGAAACGAATGTGCTGCGGAAGATGCTCAAAATTCGCAATTATGTTTACGACCGCCTTTCCTATGGTATCCGGCCCACTATTGATACCCCCGATGTTGCTCTGGAGCGCGGGGTTGGCTCCTGCGGTGAATACGTTGGGGTCTTACTCGCCTTAGCGCGCCTCAATGGTATTGCCTGTCGCACTATTGGGCGCTACAAATGCCCCCCCCATGCTGACCGTCGCCATCTGCCCCTAGAGCCAGATTTCAACCATGTTTGGTTGGAGTTTTATGTCCCTGGTGTTGGCTGGCTACCGATGGAATCCAATGTGGATGATAGCGTTGAACAAGGCCCCTATCCCGAGCGCTTTTTCATGGGGTTAGCCTGGTACCACACCGAAATTGGTAAAGGGATCAAGTTTGCAAAAATGACAGCTGATCACTTGCCGAAGGATTTTTCCCTGGGAGACTTAGCCATTAACCATATTCGCTTTAGGATATTAGAGGAGCTGATTCCTGGGTGCGACCGCGCCTAAATAGCGACACCGGCGCGTGCAAGACCATCATCGCTTTTCGAATGGTTTTTGAGGGGGGGGGAACGCCTGCCTGTAAGCGAAGCTCATGTATACGTGCTTGCCGAAGGGAGCCGAAACCCCCTTTTTAAGCATTAAAGCCCTCTTTCCCTATCACTCTGTACTGGTCGAACAATGTCCAAATCCTATTCCCTAATGATTCACGGTGGTGCTGGTGCTCTGGAAGATCTGAAATACGAGGCCAGCGAAGCAGAGTTTAGGCAGAGTATCACCGCGATTTTGGAACAGGGTCGTCAACGTTTGGAAAAAGGGGACGGTGCGTTGGATGTGGTGGAGCATTGTGTGATGCTCCTAGAGGATGATCGGCTCTATAATGCGGGCCGGGGATCGGTGCTCAATGCTGAGGGCAAGGTAGAAATGGATGCGGCGTTGATGAATGGGCGTGATCTGAGGGCTGGGGCAGTGGCCTGTATCAAACAGATTAAAAATCCGATCGCCTTAGCGCGTCATGTCCTGGAGCAGGGTGACCATGTAATGCTGGTGGGCGCTGGGGCGTTGGAGTTTGCTCAATTCTGTCAGATGGAAACTTATCCTGAGCATTACTTCATCACGGAGGCACGGCTTAAACAGTTGGCAGAAGCTCAGGCCGCTGGACGAATAACGTTGGATCATGAACGGATCAAGCCGTCCCAGAAGCTGGGTACCGTCGGAGCTGTTGCCCGTGACATTCAGGGTAATCTAGCGGCGGCGACATCCACAGGCGGGTTGGTGAACAAGCGCTGGGGTCGGGTTGGCGATACCCCAGTGGTGGGGGCGGGGGTGTTTGCGGATAATGAAACCTGCGCGGTCTCTGCAACGGGTTATGGGGAACAGTTTTTGCGGACGGTGCTGGCGAAAACGATTTCTGATTTTGTGCAGTTTCGGGGGATGGATGCGGATGCTGCGGCGAAAGCAGGGATTGAGTATTTGGTTGCGAAGGTGAATGGAGAGGGTGGAGTGATTGTAATTGATCGTGCAGGTCGCTGCGCTGCGGCTCAGTCAACCTCTGGTCTGATTCGCGGTTGGATTGAGATGGGGGGGGAAACGCACTGCATATTGGGGTAACCGACGGCAGAGTACCCTTTAGCATAAGCGTCTAATGTTGGACTCGATGAGTAGGTTGCCAGCTAACGTTCTGCTTGCTCGGTTGAAAAGAAGATATCTTGGCGGTCCACTCAAAGCGGTTTTTTATGTGGCGTTCAGTTACGTTCCCAGCGGAACTTTCGTTCAGACTCTTGAATTGGCAGATCATTGATGCTGGCAAATCGACGCATCATCAGACCATTGTCAGCAAATTCCCAGTTTTCATTACCATAGGCGCGATACCAAAAGCCTGCATCATCGTGCCACTCATACTCAAATCGCACTGCAATACGGTTATCCATAAAACACCAGAGTTCTTTCTTCAAACGGTAATCGAGTTCTTTTGCCCATTTGCGTTTGAGAAACTCTTTGATGGCTATTCGTCCACTGAAAAACTCTGCCCGATTTCGCCACTCAGAATCTTCGGTGTATGCCAGGGCAACCCGCTCCGGATTACGGGTATTCCAGGCATCTTCAGCGGCCTGCACTTTGGCTTTGGCAGTTTCAAGGGTGAATGGAGGGAGAGGCGGTTTGGTTTCCATAGAGATTCCTTCGTAGATCTGTAAACCTGAAAGTACGCTGATCACTGGGTTAATACTGGATGTTCAGACGCATGGCTAACAGGCGCAGGCAAATGTCCCGTCTTGACATAAATCAAACAACCCATCTGGCTAAATGGGGTGTGTCGACTATCACTCGGATTACGGAGCCAGGTTCCTCGCGGATAGGAGCCAAATTCATCTTCAAAGATGCCATCCAGGACAAAAATTTCTTCTCCACCCAGATGGCTGTGGTGTTGAAATCGAGTACCCGGTGCCCACTTTACCAGAGCGACATGCTCTGTACCGTGCATATGGAGGGGCATAACCTGCAAGCCCTTGACCAACCCAGGAATCCAGGGTGTTTGGGTGGTATCGATCGCCACCCGCTCTTTGTCGTCAGGCTGCATTTGCCATAGTTTGACCAAAATCGTACAGCCGTCTTTGCTAAACGGAGTGTGGGTTGACCCAACCGGATTTCGGATATAAGTTCCAGCAGGATAGTCGCCATACTCATCAGAAAAAACGCCCTCTAGTACAAAAAATTCTTCCCCACCGCCATGAGTATGAGCCGGGAAATAGCTATTGGGGGCGTAACGAACAATCGATGTGGCCCGCGCCACCTCTTCGCCATCTCGCTCAAGCATCCGCCGCTGCACACCGGGCATGGGAGAATCCACCCAGGGCAGATCTTGACTCGATATCACAACCCGCTGACTGAAATCTGCATGGAGCTTCATAGCTGCCTCCAGAAAAATAATTTAACAATGTCCATTTAGTTGGGTTGGGGAGCTTCAGTAGATGGGCAAGATCGCCCCTATTGGCCAAACTGCTGCTCCAGTTCAGCAATTCTAGCGTTCAGTGAAGACACCATTGCCTCAACCTCTCCCTCTGAATAGCGAATGGGGATATGCTGGGGGCAGTTTTCACTATACGCTTCGATATGGAAGAGAATGGCTCGTTCGATTTCGGCGGAGTAACCTGGCATCCGTAACCGCTCAATCAGTGACTCATCCCCTTCCACATATTCCGCTCGCCCCCAAACCTTAATGCGCTTGCGGTGACGATAGTCCATCAAGAACAGAAAAGCTTTGTCATTGCCAGATAAATTACCGACGGTAATGTACTGCACATTGCCAAGAAAGTCGGCAAACCCAAGCGTCTTTTCATCCAATACCTTGAGAAAACCCGGTGGGCCACCGCGAAACTGAATGTACGGATAACCATTGGAACTAACCGTTCCCAGATAAAATCCCTCTAATTTCAGAATGAATTCCTCAAGCTGTGGAGTCACTGAATCATTAGCAGGTCCCTTGGCGATATAACGTTCATAGGTTTGTCGGGAACCCCGTTCTTCCTGGGCGGTCTGCACTTCTGGGGTAAAGGCAATTTCTCCAAACTTGCGCGGCATCATGTCCTCCTTAATGGTGCTTCAATGTTTTTTCCCTAGAGGGCGTTCTACAAAACGCCCTCCATAACGGTGAACCACAAGGCCAAAACCTTACACCTTTCTACGCTGGGTAGTGCTGCATCGGAATTATCCTACGCGGCAATAGATGCTGGAATACCTGCCATTGAGATGAAACCAGGGAGTTGTTTGACGCGATCGATCCAGGCCAACACATTGGGATATCCCTCCAGATCGATTTTACCGTCGCCGGCCAGAGCGACATAGGGGAAGGCCGCAATATCGGCGATGGTTGGGCGCTCAAACTCTAGCCAGGTGTGGGTACTCAAATGTTGGTCGAGCTGGGTAAGGATATATTCTGCTTTTTGATGGGCGCGTTCAATGTTGATGCTGGTTGCCCCAAACAGGTAATAAAGCCGTGCATTTTCTGGTCCTTGACGCAATTCTCCCGCCGTGGTGGACAGCCAGCGAACCACCTGAGCCAGGGAAACTGGATCCACAGGAAGCCATTGGTCACCACCGTATTGCCGTGCTAGATAGACCAGAATTGCTTGAGCATCAGCCAGTTTAGTTTCGCCATCGACCAGTAAGGGAACTTGCCCAAAGGGATTAAGTAACAGATATTCTGGCGACTTGTGTTCACCCTTCATCAGATCTACTTTGATCCATTCATAGTCAATATTCAGTAGTTCTAGCAACAGCCTTACTTTGTAGCTATTTCCAGATAGTTCATGACCGTAGAGTTTAATCATTGCTGTTCTCCTTTCAGATGCAATAGTGATTTTTTGTTGTGAAAACAATGCCATTATTTTTGGGGCAAAACCTAGACTGGAGTCAGATCTCCTTTCTTCCATTGGTCATCGGCTTTAGCACGAAGAGTCGTTTCATCCGCCTCCCATTGGGGCTTTGTATTACCAAATTCACCGTTGTAGAACAGGTACAACTTTCCATCCGTTACTTTGTAGGTTTCTGGATCAACCGGAACAAGTTTGCCTTCAGAAACAGCAACGGAACAAAACCCACCGTATTGGGGAATATATTGCTCAGGATCAGCCTCAAATTTGGCTTTGTTTACTTCGCTGATGAAGTAGTAGGTTGCCTCACCATAGACTGAGGTAATTTGAGGATCCCCGACGACAGGTTGGTCAATGAAATAGGAAACGGGATCGTAGCCTTGAATAGCAACGTTTTGTTCATTCATGTTAATTGGATTAGTCATTGTTCTTCTCCTGAAAATACTCGATAGTTAGTGGGGACATTAAAGTGTAATTCACTCCTTGACTGCATTTGCTGCATCCTCATAGCTCCCAGCGCTCAACGTCGCTAGTTCCAGCCCTGTCGCGATCTGATTGGGACGAGGGACATCCCGTGAACCTAAAATCACCTGTTGCCCTGCCTGGGCAAACATCTGTGCTAGACGCACGCCCATTCTGCCCGTAGCCAAAATTCCAATGCCGTTCATTATCAATCTCCTTGCTTCCTACTGGTTGGATGTTTAACAGGCAAAAAAATTACCCTTTGACCAATCTCACTAATTGCTCGATTTCATGGTGAAACTGAATTACCCCACCATGAACGCGCGCCACCAACATGCCCCCCTCCATCAATCCGAAAATCAGTGATGCCATCGCCTGCACCTCGCCAGGGAAAAGAAAACTACCATCTTGCCGACCCGCATTGAGTAGCAGTGTTAAGCGTTCCTCATTGGCTTGATAGAAACTGCGAACCCGCTCCACTGAGGGAGCATTCAAGGTCTCTAACTCTGCCCCAAGCATGGCACAGAGACAGGCTTTATCTTGATTGCCACTGCTGAGCGTTGCTTCAAACAGTCCGCAATAGCGACGCAGTTTCACCTCTGATGTATCGCTGGAGGCCAGGATACCGTCAACGATTCGCAAAATGCGATCGTTATATCGATCTAGCAGTGCCGCCAGCAAATCTTCCTTTTTTGGGAAATGCGTGTGAACACTTGCCTTCCGAATACCGACGCTCTCGCTGATGTCCTGATAGCTCATACGGTTCACGCCGAGGCGTTGAATCAGATCTTGAGCCACATCAAGGATGAGAGTTTTGGTATCGGCTTGTTTCATGGATGCATCCTATCAATAGGTAGGAGAAGTGTCAAGCCTAAATTGAAATTTTTTAGTTTTGCTCATTTTGGAGCGCAGGCCATCAAATGGAAATGGGATCAGGTTGACAGGGACTACTTATGGGTAGGGCAATCAGGAATTTTAACCATAGCAAATTCTGTGTATTCAAACATCGTCAACGGCCTCAAAAGGGTTGATCAATAGAACCCCAGTACCCACAAAATGTGATGACACTGATAAACAAGTGGGCTTCCTGCTCAATAGCTTGTTTGAAAAATTGCTTGACTCCAGGATTTGCCTTGTTTTTTTGCGAAGCTCACTAATGACGTTGGTATCAATCAAATACATTGCTGGCTCTGTCATCCTGCACCCGCTCAAAGTCTGAATCATTGCCAACGTTGGGGATCAGACTGAAACAGCCACTAACTATTCCATCCCCTCGATCGGCGCAAACCCCTGCCGCTGAATATTTTCCGTAACCGTACGCGGATCCAGAAATTGCAGCAAATAATCCGGCCCTCCAGCTTTCGAGCCAACCCCCGATAGTTTATAGCCACCAAAGGGTTGTCTTGCCACGATCGCTCCCGTAATGCTGCGATTGATGTAAAGATTGCCGACCTCAAACTCCACTTTCGCACGCTGAATGTGAGAAGGGGTACGCGAATAGAGCCCACCCGTGAGCGCATAGTTGGTGCCATTGGCAATCGCTAATGCCTGCCCAAAATCCTGGGCTTTCATCACTGATAACACAGGGCCAAAGATCTCCTCCTGGGCGATCGTGGCCTGCGGATCAACATCCTTAAAAATGACTGGACCGACGAAATAACCCGGTTCTGGGGAAGGCAGCTCCAGGGCGAGCGTGGCTTCCATCTTTCCTTTGGCGATGTAATCGCGAATCCGCTGCTGAGCAGCTGAATCAATCACCGGGCCGACTTTAGTGCTTGGCTCGGCGGCATTCCCGACATTCAACGATTTCGTCGCTTCCACCAAGCGAGTCACAAACGCATCATAAATCGGCGCTAAGACAACCACACGGGAGCAGGCGGAACACTTTTGGCCGCTATAGCCAAAAGCTGAATATACAATTCCTTGCACTGCTTGATCTAAATCGGCACTTTCATCGACAATGATGGCGTTTTTGCCCCCCATCTCGGCAACCACTCGTTTCAAGTGCTTTTGACCCGGTTGCAGAATGGCTGCATTAGCGTAGATTTGGCAACCTACTTCCTGGGATCCCGTAAACACAATCATGTGCACATCTGGGTGTTTGACTAAGTGGGTGCCCACGGTGGAGCCACTGCACGGAACGTACTGGAAAACCCCTCTCGGAATGCCTGCCTCCACCAAAATGTCGCTCAGTTTCGCCGCAATCACGGACGTAACGGCCGCTGGTTTCAGCAACGCACAGTTCCCGGTTGCCAGGGCAGCAACGGTCATCCCTGTCGGAATCGCCAGCGGGAAGTTCCAGGGCGAAATTACCAGCACAATTCCCTTGGGACGATAAGAGTAGCGATCGCTCTCCCCTGCTACGTCATAGACGACTTCTGGCTCTAAGCGCTCCATTTCCGCCGCGTAGTACCGACAGAAATCCGCCGCTTCCGACACTTCTGCATCCCCTTGTTGCAGAGGTTTACCCGCCTCAAAAACCATCCAGGCATTGAGTTCATGGCGACGTGCTTCCAACAAATCCGCCGCTCGCCGCAGGATAGTGGCACGTTCCCCCGCTGACGTGTGTTGCCAGGTGTTAAAGGCTTTTTTTGCCGCTGCTATGGCCTGGTCTGCTTGTTCAATATTAATTTGGCCGATCGTGCCGACAACTTCCGCCGGATTCGCCGGATTAACGGATTGAATCGTCGTCTTCGTCTGCACCCGCTCTCCATCAATCAGCGGTTGATAGGTTTGCCCCAACTGCTGTCTAACGGAAGCCAGGGCAGCCGCCGCAGCCGCTCGGGATTGAGCGATCGCATAATCCGTATCCGCTGAGGGATTGATTTGAGTAACGGTCGTGGTTGGTGATGGAATGGGCGTAGGCTGGACTTCACTACCGTCCTTGTCACCTTCCCCCCAAGCCGGAATCGCTAACAATTCCTCCATCGGACGAGCTTCCAAGCTTTGACGGAGGAAGGAGCTATTGGCTGTATTTTCCAACAAGCGTCGAATCAGGTAAGCCATGCCTGGAATTAAAGGACCGTAGGGACAGTAGACCCGAACGCGATGCCCCTGTTTTGCGAGGGCTGTAGCAAGGTTGTCGGCCATGCCATAGAGTACTTGAAATTCAAGGTGTCGCTTTGGAATATTCAGGGTTTGGGCGATCGCAATCGCGTGGGATTGAGAACGGACGTTATGGCTACCAATCGCGGCGTAGAGATGCTCATGATTTTCCAAGAGCAGCCGTGTCATTCGCTCAAAATTAGCGTCCGTCGAGGACTTATGGTTGTAGACAGGAGTTGGCCAAAGATTTTGGCGGGCGATAATGGTTTCTTGATCCCAATAGGCTCCTTTGACCAAACGTACCGTGATGGGCTTGCCGCGCTGTTTGGCCCAGTGGATTAAATCCTGCAAATCCTGATAACTATCTCGTAGGTAGGCTTGAAGCGTGATGCCAAGGTCCGTACGATCGCGAAACTCTTCCTCCATCAGCAAGTCCTTAAGCACTGCCAAGGTCGCATCTTTATAGCGATACTGCTCCATGTCAAAGTGAACCGCCGCTCCCACTTCCTTCGCCCGACGCAGGAGGATACGGATGCGATCGCTCACCTTCGTCTGCGAACCCTTTACATCTAGCGGATCAAATTGGGAATAAAACGCTGTGAGTTTCAACGAAACCTGCACCTTGGGTAAATCTACTCCATTGGCAGTATCCACCTGGGGCACCGAAGACCAGCGCTGGGAAGCTTCTGTGAGTTGTTCCATCAACTCCAAATACTGATTTAGGTAAGATTGGGCTTCCGTTTCCGTCACCACGGCTTCCCCCAATACATCCATGGTGAAGGTCATGGACTGTTTACGGAGTTGTTCAATGCTCTTGAGTGCCTGCTTCAGGTTTTCGCCTGCAATGTATTTTCGAGCCAGGGTTTCTACGGCAGTGGCAAGCGTGGTTGCAGCGACTTGGCCCGGCATCGAGTCGGGGGACGTAAAGTTGAGCAGACCCTTGAGCGCCTGCGGCAATTCCACGGAAGCATTGCCCAAATATTCCTGAAGGTGACGAGCAATTTCTGCCTTCGATGTTAGAGACGGCAAACAGTCGATCAGGCGGAATAACTGCACCCGCAAACTGGGGTTTTCCATCGTCCAACTGAGTAGCTTGTCATCCCAGCGCAGCTGATCCCGCACTTTGTCAAAAAGTGATCGCTTTTCTGTGGTTGCCGCCAGCAACTGGCGCGCAATAGCTTGGGTCTTTTCTTCGTAAACAGGCGGAATGATGGGTTCAGAACTGGAACGAGATGGATTAAGAATCATCAGACAACCTCCTGAGGAATGAGCATTAATCCTCATCTCTTAACGTCAGGGTCTTGCATTTTTGGACCCCATAAATCTATTATTCCCCCTTCCCTGCCACATACTCAGACAGACAACGGGATTCTGCCTCGTGCGTCAAGGCAAAGAATGGTCTTATTGCATCTATTTTTCGAGTTATTTGAGGCTGTGTTTGCCATTACTACCTGCTGTCATTGGGTCAAACATCGACAAATTGTCTTGCTTTGATTCCGATGAAACCGCTGCTTCCACAACATCGGGAATCGGATTCCGGGACATAATCAGCGCAATCGCCCGACTGACATTTTCGGGGAAGATCACCACCAAAGCATTTTCTGGGGCATGATCCAGTGCCCATTCGATCGCCTCAGTCTCATCTAGCATGATCGAGTGGGGGAATGGAGCATCAGCATCCGTCGCCCCTTGATGGATACCCTGAACGATCAACTCTGCCGCGTTACCGCGAGGGCGACCGCGGGTATCGTCGTCTTCTTTGACGATAATCTGCTCGAAGAACGTTGCCGAAAGGGCACCCAATTCAATCAAATCTTCATCACGGCGATCGCCCGGCCCCCCGACAACACCGATTGCAGGGCCAGACCAGTTTTTCACAAAGCTGCCCACCGCTTCATACCCAGCTGGGTTGTGGGCATAGTCCACCAGCACATGATAGTGCCCGAGGTTGAATAAATTCATCCGTCCCGGCGTCTGCTGAGCCGAGGCTTTGAAACTGCGCAGAGCCGCCCGAATATGCTCAATTTTCATTCCCTGGACATAAGCAGCCAGACTGGCTGCCAAGGCATTGGCAATCATGAACGGTGCCCGTCCACCCAACGTGACAGGGACGCGCTCTACTTTCTCGATCCGATGAACCCAATCTAGCTGTAAAACCGAAAGGTATCCCTGTTTATAAACTGCGGCAATTCCCCCCCGCTGAACGTGGGATCGGACTAACGGGTTATCGGGATCCATGGAAAAATAGGCAACCTTCCCCTTAACCTCTTCAGCCATAGCGGCAACCCGCTCATCATCCGCATTGAGTACTGCATAGCCATAGGAGTGGACAGCCTCTGCCACCACCGCTTTCAACTGGGCCATCTGGTCGATGGTATGGATGTCCCCTAAACCCAAATGATCTGCCGCCACATTCAAGACAACCCCCACGTCACAGCCTTGGAAGGCAAGACCCGAGCGCAGAATACCGCCTCGTGCTGTCTCCAAAACGGCAATATCCACCGTTGGATCTTGCAGAATGATTTGGGCGCTTTGCGGACCCGTGGTATCTCCCTTTTCTACCAGGTGATCGCCAATGTAAATGCCATCCGTGGTCGTAAAGCCCACAGAATCATAAACCTGACTGAAGATATGCGCGATAAGACGAGTGGTGGTGGTTTTGCCATTGGTTCCAGTAACTGCCACAATCGGAATCCGAGTCGGGGTCCCTGGTGGAAACAGCATATGGAGGATGGGAGCGGCCACATTGCGGGCAACTCCTTGGCTCGGAGACACATGCATCCGTAACCCAGGTGCAGCATTGACCTCTACAATCACGCCATCCGCCTCGTGCAGTGGGCTGGTGATATCCGTCGTGATCACATCAATGCCTGCCACATCAAGGCCAATAATGCGAGAGACCCGTTCTGCCATCCAAATGGTTTCCGGGTGGATATCATCGGTGCGGTCAATGGCAGTCCCTCCCGTGCTCAGATTAGCGGTCGCCCGCAGGTAGCAGATCTCGCCCGGTTGCAGAATGGTATCGAGGGTATACCCTTGACGGCTCAGCATTTCATCGGTGGCGCCGTCCAGTTGAATCTGGGTCAGCATATTGTCGTGGCCCTTGCCTCGACGAAAATCTTGGTTTTCCTGCTCAACGAGCTGCGCGATCGTCGCTGTGCCGTTACCGACCACGTGGGCAGGCACCCGCTCCGCCACCGCCACCACTTTATGGTTGACCACCAAAATGCGGTGATCTCGTCCCTGGTAGAAGTGTTCGACAATGACGCCCTTGGAAATATCACGGGCCCGATCATAGGCCACTGCCGCCTGCTCCCAGGACTGAATATCAATAGTAATCCCACGACCGTGGTTACCGTTTAAGGGCTTAATCACAATGGGATAGCCCCCCAGGCGATGAATAGCGTCTTCCAATTCGTTGAAGGAGTTGACAACAATGCCCAAGGGGACGGGAACCCCTAGATTGGCCAAGATTTGTTTAGTGCTTTCCTTATCGCAGGCAAGCTCAACTCCCAGAACGTTGCTGTGGGACGTCAGAGCAGCCTGAATCCGTTTTTGATATTTACCGTAGCCAAACTGTAACAGGTCAAACGTCTCTAACTGAATCCAGGGAATACCAAGAGTTTCTGCCTCTCGCACCAATGCCTCAGTGCTTGCTCCCAAAGCTGCTTCAGCCCGCAGCTTCATCAAGTCATCCAGATCTTTTTCAAGTTCCGCTTTGGGATAGTGACCCGTATCTACAATACTCTGACATAGACGGAGAGCAGCTCTTGCCGCATAGCGCCCTGCCTCTTCATTTTGATACTCAATAACAACTTGGTAGACCCCGGGCGTTGCCGTCTCGCGGGTGCGGCCAAACCCCACCGGCATGTTGGCTAAGGTTTGAAGCTCCAGAGCCACATGCTCCAGAACATGCCCCATCATGGTGCCTTCCTGCACACGGCTGAGAAATCCACCCCGACACCCTGGTGAACAACAATGCTCCTCCAAGCTTGGCAAAACCTCCACGAGGCCGTCATAAAATCCGGGAATGGTATTAGAAGGTCTATCGGCCAACTCCTCCAAATCCAGCCGAACCAGAATGAGCTTGGAGCGGCGGATGCTCCAGTAGTTTGGGCCTCGGAGCGTTTGGGTTTGGAGAATTTTCATAATCTTAGGAACCTGACTTAGGGTGGAATCAGAGGACTTTGAGAATAGCTAGGGTATGGGTAATTCTACCATTGCCCGGTGTTAACAATACTAAACAAATCAGGCATAAAGATGAAGCCATCTCCCCTATGTCCATGTGAAAACACGTCGGGCTTGGGCAACCACAGAATCCGATGCAATCGGCTGAGGCAGGGCTGAGTTTATAAACCCATCGCTTTTGTTCGAATACTTGTATCGGTTATTAAGGATAGCTGTATCAGCCGAAATCCCGCATTAAATTTCCAATTCCGTATTAATTGCTACGGATCAGCCCCTATAGTGGGACAGCATAGCGCCCGGACCTCACCTAACGGGGCAAGACTGAACGATGTTGATAGTCGTAGCGATCTCCCTGACTCAACACATGAACGGTGAGTTTATGAAGGCGGAGGGGAGAGGTTTCATCAGCCTCAAGATAATTCGTATGGGTTAACTCGCCCGGATCAATCACGGTGATAGTTCCTTTACCGAGCACTTCAAACGTTCTATTATCCTCAAAAGCAGCACAGGTATCCTCATCAATACCAACGCCCAATTTATCAGGATGGGCAGCGACCGCACTTATCAATCGAGCCATGCGATTGCGGTTATGAAAATGTTGATCCACCAGAAGCTCAGGAATAAAACCTAAACCTTCCGCCAAGTCAACTAATGATCGGTTTGGGGACTCACCACTGCTTCCTCCTGCAATCATCTTTTCACCCATCATCGCAGCGCCAGCACTTGTTCCTGCCAAGACGAGTTTACCAAGCTGAACTCTCTCTTTTATTAATTCAATAAACTTGCTACCACCAATTAGATTGCATAGACGCAACTGATCTCCACCGGTGACAAAAACACCAGTACAGTTGCTTAGAATATCCAAACTACGCTCTTCATCACACCCTTTTGGATAGGGAATATCGAGCACCTGCACTTGCTGAGCGCCCATCCCCTGAAAAATTTGGTAGTAGCGAGCACCTAAGACCATGGGCTCTTGTGAAGCGCAGGAAATGATGCCGATTGTAGCCAGCTTCCCCCCAGCACTTTCAAAGAAGGCGGACAATATGCTACGCCCATTAACCTTGTCTTCTGCTCCACCAATAACCATTACTTGATACTGGGTAGAAATTAGCATAGGCTGTTGAGCTAGAAGAGATTTTACCTCAAGCATGAAACGACCCTGAATGTCGTATATTACCATTGTATTGTATTGAAGCAAAACAACAGTACCATAGCGTTGCGTAATCAGGGTATGAAAATGGATAACTTGAGAATTAAGAAGTTTGACTGAACTCTAGTTTTCTTTTTTTGCAGATTGAGTCGTTCATACCGCAAATCAGCAGTAGCCAATACTATCTGTGACGAACGTTCGAGCACCGATTCATTCACTCCGATCCTCCCAGTCCACCCAGTCCACCGGGTGGGTGTTGAGATAGCCGCTAACAGCCTCACCCATAGTCGGAAAGAATATCTCCTCGCCAAGCCGTGCGAAGAGTCCAAATCGTTTGAGCTTGTCCTTGACGGGATCCTTCATTTCGGCAAAGCACAGTTCGATGCCGGCCGCGTGCAAAGTTTCGTCCAGGTCGGCGAGCATGTCGGCAGCAGTGACATCAACACTGGTGACCGGTTCTGCCCCAACGACGAGCCAACTGACGGGTGTGGGCGACGCTGCTACTGCGTCCAGCGCACGATTCTGGAAAAATTCGGCATTGGCGAAGAACAAAGGCGCATCCCAGCGAAACAACACCAATCCTGGGATAAGGCGAGCTTCAGGATAACGCGTAATGTCGTGGTAGCCCTTAACGCCCTCGACGCGACCCAACACTGCGGAATGGGGCCGCCAGCCATCCCAGAGGAATTCGATGACGGCAATCAAGATCGCCAGTCCGATTCCTGGAATCGCACCGAGAATGGCCACGCCCGCGAAGCAGCCGATGGAAAGCCAAAACTCCCAGCGCTGAATGCGATAGATACGGCTTAAGTCGGTGATCTCGATCAGAGCGATGGCCGATGCGATTACAACAGCGGCTAGCGTCGTCGTGGGCAAGTTCTCCAGCAAATTCGGCGCAATTATCAACAGAGCGGCAACAGCGAGCGCACCAACGGCACTGGCCAATTGGGTCTTGGCACCCGCAACCTCAGCGACCGGCGTCCGTGATGCACTTGCGCTGATTGGAAAGCCCTGGAAGATTCCAGCGGCCAGGTTAGCAACTCCCAGTCCCACCATCTCCTGATTGGGGTCGACAAAGGTGCCAGTCCGTGCGGCGAAAGTTCGCGAGAGCACGCTCGTATCGGCGAACGATACGAGGGCAATGGTGAAACCGCCAAGTAGCACTGGGACAAGGTCACTAGACGTGATCGAGGGGAAAGTAAAAGCGGGCAAGCCCTGAGGTAGCGAACCCAGGACCGACACACCGGCTCGCGTCGCGAGATTCAGGGCACCGACGATAACAGTCGCGCCCACCACAGCAATCAGAACTCCCGGCAGACGTCCGCTGCGCTTAAGCAACAGGATTACCGCGAGCGTAGCTGTGCCGAGCGCCAAGGATGTCCAGTTCGTTTTTCCTGCCATAACGGCCTCAATGAAGGCCCAGGTTTCGTTCAACAGGCCATTGGCATCAACCGAGAAACCGAACAGTGCGGGTAACTGGCTGATTAGCACGGTGAGCGCGATGCCGTTCATGTAGCCGTAGCGGATTGGCTTGGAGAGAAGCTCGGTGATGAAACCCAGGCGGGCGATGCCAGCCAGAATGCACAACGTGCCGGAGATCACCGCCATCATCCCGGCTAGGGCAATGGCGCGCTGCGGATCACCCGCAGAGAGTGGCAGCACGACAGCGAAAATGAGCGGGACCAGCGAGGAATCCGGCCCCAGTACGAGTATGCGGCTGGGGCCGAACAGGGCATAAGCTAGTAGCGAAAAAATGGTTGCGTAGAGTCCACAAATGCCCGGCACTCCTGAGGCCACAGCATAGGCAATGCCGACGGGCACGAGCACTGTGGTTAGCACCAGCCCGGCCACAACATCATGACGTATCCATGAGATCTCGTAGTGGCGCAAGGTATGTAACCCCGGTAGCCAGCGCATCCAGCCGGTCTGATGGGCAGCTATCCGCGGGCGTGTGATGCGTCCCGGTTCCCGCGGGGAAGAGGAAGGGGCCGAATCGCTCATTGGACCGAGGGGGTCGGCAGCACAGCATGACAAAATGACTTAAGTTCGGGATGCGCATACACCGTCAGAATCTTCATCACACTCTCCGTATTCGTGCTGCGCCCCCACCAGGCCAGACGCCACCAACTCATCGATCAGCTCGCTGCCGGATAAAGGAGAAGGTTTTAGATATATCCCACTCCCTCGATTTGGCTGATTAGGTAAGTAGAATTATTTGCAACATTATAGAACTTAGGCATTGACAGCAGTAGTGTGATCTGAAGCAAGGGCTTTAGGCGGTCCTCTCACAACGATTTTCTGGGGGCTGCAAAACCAACCTAGCATCGCCAAACTTTCTACACGCTGTCAATGCAGTCCTAGCCTCTATACGGCGGCGCTCCAGATGTCATGGGCGTTTAGAATATCATCCGAGTAGATGAGCCCCATTTCAATCTCAGAACTATGATTTTCCATCAAATACTCAAGAAAATCTGTGATGAATTGGCGCTGCTCTTTCTTATGTGTGTGCATCGCTAACATGGTTTACATCAACATCAAACGGAATAGAGGTAATAACCAAGCAAGGCATGGTACAAAAAAACCCAGGAAGACTTTTGTCCTCCTAGGGTAAATAAACTTTGGTTGACTACTTACTTAACAGTGATTTCGCCAACCATGCCCGCTGCTTTGTGGGGGGTACAGTGATACTTGTAAACACCAGCCTTATCGAACTTGGTAACAAAGGTAGGGTCAGTCTTAACGATTAACTTTTCATGATTATAAGCCTTAGTGGCCGCGTCATCAAAGACAACGTTGTGGGGACCAGCCTTTACGAAGACCCACTTAACGGTATCCCCTTTAGCAATGGTCAGAGTCTTAGGTACAAAAACCAACTTACCTGTCTTATCACCCATATCCACGGTCCATTCCTTGGCAAAAACTTGGCCAGCAGGCAAAACGGTAGCCGCACCAACTAAAAGTGCAGCAGCTAAAGCGAAACGAGACATTGTCTTCTCCATTTGTTGAACGATTTTTGAGCCAAAGAGGATTATGCCACCAAAGTAGGGGCTTTGAAAACTTGACTTTTTCCGTTGGCATTACATCCTAGCTAGAACAAATCCAGCCTGGAATGCTTTAGCTTTTCGGAGCAAGTACCCAATAACAGGTCAGCTTTACCAGTTGCATCTGGGATCTGTTAACCTTGTCCACTTCTTCCTATGACCAAACTGACCATAAGCTTTTGGATAATCCCATCGTTAATCTTATTACTAATCTCCCCAGATGGGAATGCTATGGAGCGCAATATCTATGCCCTGAAAGCGCAAGGGGATCAGGGCATTTTCAAAGATAGGGTCCCTCCAGCCGGGAATACTCTTTCAAAGCGATTGTTTGTGCTTTGAACAACAATAAACTCTACTTTATCGCCCGAAGATATATGCAGGTCAGCCCAAGGGAGGGCGACTTCCATACACCGTTCTAAAACAGCCCGTGCGCTAGTGGGACTATCTTGCCATTCTAAAAAGGGCTGGGAGTGGCGCAGAGCTAGACGCTGAAGGTTTAGATCTATTTCCAAATGGTGGGTATACAAGTACTCCAAGGTGCCCCCCTCAGGCAAATTAGAGAGGGGAATGGGGCTATTAATCCGGGTAAGGCCAGGGTAGAAAATGAAAACATCCAGTTTGCTGGGGGGCGTCGACGCAAAATCGAAGCGCAAGAATAAATTGACATGGTCCACTCCATACCAAATATGCTGGATCCCGGTGGCTTGGTGCATCGTACCTCTTGCCCCACCCACATCTAGGCGTCCAGCTTTGGCCCACTCTTGGTCATTCCCCAAACCATCAATCACCGGTTGGATATAGCCATAGCCTTCAGGGACATGGGATCCCGTAATCTGATGATTTTCCAAGTCTTCCAGAAGATAGGTGGGAATCGCTTCTCCCAATTCTTGATAAACTGCCTGGAGATGCTCTCTAAACAATCGGTCGAAGAGAGAATCATGGTCAGAGGAATGGGGGTATCCAAACCACCAAAACCAGTCAGACCCTTCTGCCGCCCAAATTGCTTCCCAGGCTTTAGGGGTAGCGCGAGGATGGTCTTGAATAAGCTGACGGGCCTGTGCCAACATTTCCCAAGCCCGATTCTTTATCGGGTCTCCAATCCACGTTGAAAAATCTCCGTTAATCCAGGAGCCACTGTGCAGATTTTTGGCTTCTAGCGAACGTTCTGGGGGGTATTGTTCTAAATAATCAGCTACTGCCACTAGTTTGAGGTTATTTTTTGCAGATAGCCTGCCGTATAAGCTTTCCAGGAAGAGTTTACCGTCTTGGTCATAGAACTCCCAACAGTTCTCCCCATCTAAAGCAATGGTGACCAAATGAGGACCTGTTTTGCCTTGGTGTGTGAGCTGGCGCTGGATCGCTTCTAGTTGCTCAATCAAATCGGCGGAAGCTTCCTCTGGCGGTTTATTGCTATAGCTAAACCCGATCAAATCGGATAGCCGATGGTCGCGGAAGATGATGGCAATATCACCCTGTTCTGTACTAATGCGATAGGGACGATAGAGAACATCGGGTTCCTGGAGATGGCCATAGCTATCTCGATGAAAGGGATGGTGCAAAGTTCTGGCCAGCACTTCCTCATCCGCTACAAACCACCGAAATCCTTGCCCCGCAAGCATGGGCAAAACCTGTGGACTAACGGATTCCTCTGAAGGCCATACTCCTCTCGCTTCGCAGCCAAAATGCTCCCGATATATCGTTCTACCCCGCTCCAAATGGTATTGCGCATCCTCCGGCCAAGCAAATTTATAGCGAGGTAGCGGCATATCTGGACGAGCCACTAGGGAAGCTTCAGAGTTAATGAGAAGCGGCAGAATCGGATGGGTGTAGGGAGTAGTGGTTACTTCTAGTTGCCCTTTTTCCTGGAGTTCCCGATGCTTGGGAATGATTCTGGCTAGAATTTCCTGCTGTTTGGCGAAGACCCGCTGACGGTCTCCTATGTTAAAGTTCCTGCCCTGCCGAATCCATGCCTGAATATCCTGTTCTTCTTCCTGAAAAATCGGGTCAAACCAGCATAGGTTATGCCACATGAGCAGGTCTTCAAAATCTTGCTCACTCCAATTGGCAATACACCAATCGATACCAAATTTTTCTCGCTGCTGGTGAAGGGCTGTATAGCGAGCATGGGGATAGATTAAATGCTCTCGATTTGCATCAAAAAAGCGTTCTAGGACGAAACGACGCTCCACCAACCCCATCTTATCCATCGGTCTTAGTAAAGCTTCCAGCCAAGGGTCAAAGGCCACCCCTTTGACGTATTCCTCAATCTGCAGCATCAGCGAAGGAACCAAGTTGACCGTTTGTTTCAGCTTTGGGTAGCGCTCTAAAAGCAGAATGAGGTCCAGGTAATCTTTGGTGCCATGTAACCGGACCCAGGGCATCACATACTTCCCGGTTAGGGCACTCCTGTAAAGAGGTTGGTGCTGGTGCCAGATAAAGGCAACGTGGAGAGACAAAGTCATTAGTATCAATACTTTCTGGCGTAGGGATAGCGTACCATTGCTTATTGACCATGAGGGCTACGATCCCCAAGCATTTGATTTTCTCCTGACCGAAAGCAGAAACATCTCTAACCTTTAATTAGAGCCGATCCGACACATTCCAGGCTCCATTTCTCCAGCTAAAAGGGAAACTTCCTGGTCGATTAAAGTTAAAAACAAGATTTAGAGAGTTTTAATCTTACGAGAAGAACTGCTCATACTTGTCGTGGCTCCCAATCCAAAACTATATGACGGTATCACCCTCTAGCAACTTAGAATATATTTGATATTTAAGCAGCTTCCCTGTCTTTTTCAGGGACATCAGGTTGGAGGCAACAGGTCATATGGCTCAGGCTCAATATCAGGGGCCTTTGCCAAAACTTCTTTATATTTCATTTGAGAGCCTCGTTGTGCCCGTTCTTTATAGATAGGTTTCAGTTGTTAAAGCAGAAATTTTTTCCGAAACGGCAATAGCAATGAATTGGTCTACCGAGATACCGTCTTGCTGTGCGAGTTTCTGTAGACTCTTATACAATGAGTCTGGTAACTCAACTTTTAGTTCACTCATGACAATGCTCCGATAGACCTTAGAAAC
>JBAUTA010001061.1:0-17275 GCA_049581985.1 Kovacikia sp. | reverse complement strand
TCCTTCAACCTATTCCTATCCTCCCAATGGGTCGAATATCACCCGCAGCAGCCCCTATAAAGTCATTATTCCTGGCGGTCGAGATGAACTCCCAACGCTGACACAACGGGCAATGCGTCTTGGTATCCGTCAGGATGCGATTCAGCAGAAGGACTCTCCTCTCGGTCCCCATTTAGAAATTGGTCCCTTTTCTGAATACAAAGAAGCCAAGGATGTCAGCAATTACCTAAGTGGGAGCGGCTTGGATTCAAGGGTTTATTTCAACCGATAGGAGGAAGAATAGGGATAGGAAATAAGGGATAAGGAAAAGGAAAGAGGTTTCATTCTTGATAGCCCTGTCAAGGGCAGGTTGATGGGGATGGTAAGAGGTTGGAAAAGGCCCATCCCAACCTCTTACCATCCCCCTGGAATACTTTTTACTTTTCCAAATAAAAAAGCTGCCTGCTTTTTTGTCCTTTATTACTTTTGCTGTTTTTTACTGAATTTCACTTTGAATGCTGCCGTCAACCGATTTGAAAAAATTCAGCAATTTGTCGTAACTGCTGACCAAATGCGCCGCATTGAAGAAGGCGTGTTTGCAGCGGGAATGCCTATTGCAGCCTTGATGGAAAAAGTCGCTGGACGAATTGCCTGTCGTGTAGAAGCGCTTTACCCGGTTTCCTCGAGTAGCCGTGTAGGGGTTTTAGCGGGACCGGGGCACAATGGCGGCGATGCCCTGGTCGTAGCGCGGGAACTGCATTTCAAGGGATACGAAGTCGTCATCTATTGTCCCTTTCCTCGATTAAAAGAACTGACAGAGAATCATCACCGCTACTGTGCGAGTTTGGCAATTCCTTTTGTAGAGGATGTGGTAGCGCTTCAAGATTGTGATTTTTTGATTGATGGATTGTTTGGATTTGGGCTAGAGCGATCGCTCACGGGCTCGATCGCCACCGCTATCCACCAAATCAACGGATGGGCTCAGCCAGTGGTCAGCATCGATCTGCCCTCTGGGTTGCATACCGATACAGGAACCGTGTTAGGGGTTGCAATGCGAGCTACCCACACCCTCTGCCTGGGATTGTGGAAATTGGGATTGCTGCAAGACGAGGCATTAGAGTCCGTTGGGAAGGCTGAATTGGTAGATTTTGATTTGCCTTTGGCAGATATTCAGGCGGTTTTGAGCAAATCCCCCAGTTTAGAACGCACGACGCCAGCAACCGCGATCGCCCAATTGCCCTTCAGCCGTCCCCCTGCAACCCATAAATACAAGATGGGGCATTTACTCCTGATCTGCGGTTCCCGTCGCTATGCGGGGGGAGCTGTGTTGACGGGGATGGGGGCGCGTGCCAGCGGCGTGGGGATGCTGTCAATTGCGGTTCCCGACTCGCTTAAACCCATTCTGACCGCACAACTGCCGGAAGCCCTGGTGATGGGGTGTCCAGAGACAGAGGCGGGAGCGATCGCCCAATTGCCCAAGGGTTTTGATTGGGATGCTTATCATGCGATCGCCTGTGGTCCTGGTTTAACGAAAGAGGTTATTGCGATTGTCCAGCAGGTCTTAGAAACGAATCTGCCCCTAGTTTTAGACGCGGATGGCTTAAATATTTTGGCAGACTTGGGGACCGTTCCAACCCTGCGAGCAAGGCAATCTCCTACCGTATTAACGCCTCATTTGGGCGAATTCAGACGCCTGTTTCCCGATTTAGCAGAGATGCCGTGTCGGGTAACAGCGACGCGAGCCGCCGCCGCCCAGACCGGGGCAGTCGTGCTACTAAAGGGGGCCAGGATTGCGATCGCCGATGCCAGCGGAACCGCCCGCATTAACCCGGACAGCACGCCCGCTCTGGCACGGGGTGGTAGCGGAGACGTGCTAACGGGTTTACTAGGTGGGTTACTGGCGCAGGCAGCGGTGAATCTAGACACCCTTTCTTTGATCGACGTCGTTCAAACTGCTGGTTGGTGGCACGCTGAGGCAGGCATTATGGCAGCCGCAGAACGGACGACCTTAGGGGTGGATGCACTCACCTTGACCCACTATTTAATTCCTGCAGTTCAGCAAGCAAAAGCCAGGAAGATGGATTTCGAAGCTTGAGTGATAATGAGTATTTTCCGTTCTCCTGCCCACTCCCCATCCTGCCATGGCTAGCGCTCAGAAGGTAGCCTGATGAAATCTGATGCCTGTTGGGTCATTGCATTTATCCCAGGTCTGCTAAACCTGATGCAACAATAGATACTCTGCCGTGTAACATAAACCATTACGCCTAGATCTCCCGATAGACTGTAACCCTAATTTGAAAAGCAAATACGACAGATGAAACCGGGGCACCAAGGGGCGAAGCCCCCCCATCCCTATCTGTAACCCTTATTTTTTAAATTGGGATAACAACACTGCCAGTATTCTTACAGAAGTAAGATGCTCCTCATGGAACAACCATTCGAAATTACCTTTCCCACTGGCTCGACCGCAGAAGTGATGCAGATTCATTCATCTGTTGATCTTGAGTTCGTTTTGCAAAAGTTGGGTATCGACGATCAACGCCCAGTACTGGTTGTGATTGGAGGTGCCAGCAAGCTGAGTGACTCAGACTTTAAACGGGTTCGGCAACTATTTGGCACCGTATTAGCTCCGCTGGCGCAAAAATGGAAAGCAGCCGTAGTTGATGGGGGCACGGATGCAGGCGTTATGCGACTTATGGGACAGGCTCGGCTCGAAATTGGAGCAGATTTTCCCCTGATTGGGGTAATCCCGATCGGGCTAGCGACCCTTCCCGGTCAACCGCCTCCCTCTCCAGAAGCGGCTCCTCTAGAAGCAAATCATACCCATTTTGTATTGGTTCCAGGCTCTCACTGGGGGGATGAATCTGCATGGATTGCTGAGACTGCCAGCGTGATCGCAGATACAACCGCTGCCTCAGTAACCGTCCTGGTGAATGGTGGCGAAGTTGCCTGGAAAGATGCTTCAGAAAGCGTTGATGCTGAGCGATCCCTGATTGTGGTGGCTGGCAGCGGACGCACGGCTGATATCCTGGCAAACGCTCTACGGGGGGAGTCTACCGATAAACGGGCAGATGACATTGTCTCTTCGGGGCTAGTGCAGGCGATCGACCTGCAAGACGGAATCAACGCCTTTGGCATTATGATTGAAGAAATTTTTGCCTCTAGATCATAATTTCCTTATCAGACCATTACGGATGCATAGCAGCATTTCAGCTTCTAATCAGGTCAGCCGCAACCAAGTTCTTGAGGATGCCTGGTTGCGGTTTGCCAAATATGACAAAAATGCCACTATTGCCCAAAAGCGCTTTATTCAGCAGCGGAAGTGGTCGCTGATTTTGGGCGTAGCGGCAACAACGGTGGCCGTTGTGTACTCCGTTCTAGAAGGGTATTTAAGTTCTAAAACAACCGTCCTCCCCGCCTGGACTGATGAGAAACGGTTTCAGCATTTTCTTAATATTTTTCATATTCTGGTGGTGGTTATTCCCATCATCACCACCATTCTGGTGGCGTTTTCGGTGAAGTTTAATATGGGCATTAACTGGGTGCTGCTCCGCAGCAGTGCTGAGGCATTAAAGAAAGAAATCTTTCGGTACCGAATGCAGGTAGATGAGTATAGCCCCGTTAAGGTAACACCGCTGGAGTCACGGGATGTTCGGTTCGCGAAGAAAGTAAAGACTATCAGTAAGCGATTGATGGAAACCTCGGTCAATCAGACCGATCTGCTTCCTTACAAGGGAAATATTCCTCCCAGTTACAGCACCACGGAAACCGATGATGGCTTTAGCAATTTGACGGCTGAAGAATACCTCAACTGGCGGGTTGAGGATCAGTTCAATTATTACCAAAAGAAGGCAGCCCGTCTGGGTAGGGAATACCGAAATTTTCAGGCAATGATCATCATTCTAGGTGGTCTGGGGGCGTTGTTAGCAGCCCTCAAGTTTGATGTCTGGATTGCAGTCAGCAACGCCCTGTTGGCAGCGTTGACTAGCTATCTAGAGTTCACCCGGGTAGAACCCAACGTCGTTGCCTGTAATATGTCGGCGGCTGACCTGTACGATATTCGCGTCTGGTGGCACTCCCTTTCTCCAGAAGCCAGGAAATTACAATCCAGCGTGGAAACCCTGGTCAGCAATACGGAGGCAATTCTTCAGACAGAGAACTCTGGTTGGCTGCAGGAAATGCGCGAAGCGTTATCTGAAATTTATGGCGAGAAGAAGGAATCTAAAAATGAAATCCACCCTGCCCACACGGATCCCCCTTTGCATGATAGTGTCCTAGCGCCTCTTAAACCGCCACAGGAGATGGCAGAAGGGAAGAGACAAGAAGCCACAGACACCGGCACACAGGAACATCGGGACCTGTAAATTTCACTCCCTTCCCCCCTTTGACATCTTTAGTTTTCTGATACCAATTTAAAAAATGAAGGTTGCAGATGGGGGTGTGGGGGCTTCGCCTCCAGCCAGGGGTTCCACCCCTGCACCCCGTCCCCAATCTGCCCTGTTCGCTATTTATAGCGGTTTGCACTTGGGTGAAGTACAGAAATGTGAGGCATAGTGGGGCGCGAAGCACCCTGACCATACCTCACACCCTTGAAAAGGGCTATAAATTGGTATGACATCTTTAGTTTAATGACGCTCAGCTACTTCGCCCATTCGCTCCAAGCTTGAAGCAAGGTGCGATTGCAGAAGGGGAGCGGATCCAGGGAACCGCCCCTACCGAAGCAATAAGGAAACTGATTGAAATATTCCGATAATAAAGCCTAGAACTCCACCCAGATTGACGATCGCCTGTAGCTCACTTTTGACAATGCCATTAATCGCATTTTCTAAATCTTCTGGAGAAGTGGCTTTGACTCGGTCAATGATGACCTGATCAATATTTAAAATTGGAATTAACTTAGCCACCAGCGACTCTAGATCGCGCTCCAAATAGCGCTCCAGGATGAGTGCTAGTTCCAGACTAACCACATCCAGCGATGATGTAACTGCCTCAGAAGTCCTTAACCGGTTAAGAATCACAGTTGCCAGATTCTCCCAATCAATAGACTTGCTCAAGTCCTGCAACAGATCCGATCCCTTCTCCTGAATATAGCTGCGTACGCTATCTCTTAGCGTCTTTCGTAATTGCCGCACGGTTGAAACAGGCAAATTTTGTAGGGCTAGATTTTGTAACCATTCCTTCAATCGCTGCCGCACGCCCAAAGCAACAATTAGCTCCGCCAATCGGGAATTACTATCCTCCTTATCATCCAGGAAAAAGCTGCGGAGACGAGTCAGGGCATTGCGAACACCAAACAGATTCGCAACGACCCAGTAGGTACCGCTGGTTTTTTCACGAAAGCCCTCATCAATCACTTGAATGTTGCGATCGGTCAGAAAATCAATCAAAGCCTGCCGAATCACGTCTGGGGGCAAAACCACCTGCAACAGCCAATCTGCGAGTTTGGTTGCCTGGTCATCAGTCAACTGGAACTCCAGCAACACCTGATCAAAAATCTGATTCAGTTGGGCTTCCAGAAAATCTTCTCGTCGCGCCAAAACTTTTAATAGTCGGGGCAGGGATTGACCGAATAAATCATGCAGGATGTTTGCCAGAACCTCTGCTGCCCTAGGATTCTGATCCGTTTGGATCTGGTCTAGCCCCAGCTTTAGTAACCATAGAATGGCTGCCTGCACCCGCTCCGTCTCTAACAAACGCCGGGCCAGATTTTGTAGTTCCTCCGGGGTCAAGAGGGAACCCATAATCGTGTCAGAAATCCGCTTCGCCAGCCGCTCCTGGTTGCGGGGAATCAGTCCCGGTGTAAAAGGAACTTTTCGGCCTCCGATGTACCAGGTGCGATAGGGGCGAAACAGCATTTTGATGGCGATGTCATTGGTGAAGTAGCCAATCACACCGCCAATTATGGGAGGAGCGATGAAAAGCCAAAGAGTAGGGAGATCCAAGGGAGATCCAAGGGAGAAAGGATAGGGGCTCAAGGATGAAGAAGGGGATTTTCATCCCTAAATCCTTCATTCTTTAGCCTTTCGTTACAACCAACACTCCCATCGTACCTCCAGCGATCGGGTAATGTGTGGCGGTGGAAAACCCTACCTGAAGGGCGAGATTTACCTGTTCCCGCCCTAGGGGAAATTTATCCAGACTGGGAGAGATATAGGCATATTCCTCGGTTAAGTCAAACTGGCGGGCAAGGGGAACGACGATCGCGGTCAAATACCATTGCTGAAAGGCACGAACCTGGGGATTGGAGGGACGGTGAAAATCTAAAATGGCAGCTTTCGCACCGGGCTTCAACACCCGATAGAGTTCTTTAAGGCTGCGCGGAATATCAGTCACGTTCCGCAGACCGTAGCCCATTGTCGCCCCATCAAACTGGTTATCTGGGAAGGGAAGGTTAAGGGCATCTGCCTCAACCCAGGTAATTGGCAACACTAAATGGCGATCGCGAACCCGTTGACTGGCGACCTTTAGTTGTTCTGGAGAGAAATCTACCCCAAACACCTTTCCTTCCGAACCCACCCGTTCCGCCAGCATTTGTGCCAGGTCCCCGCTGCCACAGCACAGATCCAAACAGGTATCCCCAGGCTTGACACCACTCCACTTGATCGCCATAGACTTCCAAATGCGATGCTGCCCCAGACTCAACCAGGTATTTAGCTGGTCGTAGACAGGCGCAATGCGGTCGAAAATATCACGGATTTTGTCGGAAGACATGGGTTGTTGGATTGTAGATTGCAGAGTTTATACCAATTTAAACGGTAACCATTGCCGATCGATAACGGAGTACGGGGGCTTTCGCCGTGAGCGCTGAGCCAAGCGGTGAAACCCCTGGTCGGGGGCAACGCCCCCCCTTGCCCATCTCAACTTTGATGCTTTAAATTGGTACTCCAGCCGCTTACGGTCGGGTGGGGCATTGCCCATCCGACTCAATCTCAACCCTCCAATCTCCTCAACTGGCGGGTTGAGAACCACCGGTACACATCAGGGCCAGGGCGACCTGTTTGGCAGATAGGTGGAGCAGTAGCAACTCGTCTTCCCGCAAGACGCAGGGCTGCTTCCACTGTAAGGATAAAGCTGCCAGAACCTGATCTCGATAAATCACTGGTACAAGCAGATGCGCCTGTATGCCAGAAGCGCTGTAATGCTCCACGGCTGAGAGGGAGGTATCAGCAGGCACATTGACAGCCACCTGAATTTGTCGCGACGCAATTGCCTCTTTGACCAGCGGATCCTGGTCAAGCCAGTTTTCTAACCCCCCATTCGTGCTGTAAATGCCTTGAGTTGGCCTCAGGGTAGCACCGTCCAAAAGCTGGAGGATACAGCCATCGGCCAGGAAGTTATTGCCAAACGCAATCGCAATCGGCTCCAGACAAGCCTCTGTACTGTTTGACTCCTGGGCAACCTTCACAATGGTTGAAAGGAGTTCCATCTGGGCCTGCGATCGGCGTAGCTCTTCAGTCCGTTGCTTCAGCAGTTCGTAGGTTTCGGCTGCCCGTTGGACAACTGCCTTCAACTCATTCGGATCCCAGGGCTTAGTGATGTATTTGTAGACCTGTCCAGAATTAATTGCCTCCACCAAGTCTTCAACATCAGTAAAACCAGTCAGGATGATTCGCATAGTATCTGGAAACTGAGGGACTGTTTTGCTGAGAAACTCAGTCCCCTTCATTTCTGGCATCCGCTGATCTGAAATAATGACAGCGACTTCGCCTTCTGTGCCCAATAGTTCCAAAGCACGCACGCCACTTTCTGCCTTGAGGACATTAAAGTCACGCCGGAAAGTGCGGTAAAGCAAATCAAGATTGTCAGGCTCATCATCGACTACCAGCATCTTCGCCTTTTTAGGTCGTTCGAGGCTCAGTAGTCGACGGCTAATTGTGTCCAGTTCGGGAATGGCGTAGGTCATGATACTGTAGACTCCTTTAGCTCAGCCGCAGGACATTGATTGCCTTAAGGCGGAGCAATTACAAACGGTAAATTCCAAGAGACAGTTTTAGTCTTGCCAATCTTTGCTAATTTCTAACCTAAACTATAAAAAATTGTGTACCTGGGGATAGATCAGTAGATTGTCCTCAATTAGAGGGTGTTTTAAAAGCTAGGGGTGTGATGTTGAGTACTCAGCGATCCCCCCTGGCCTCCCTTAAAAAGGGGGAAACAGGCTTGAAGTTCCCCTTTTTAAGGGGGATCTAGTAGAGTGCGGCACAAGTTTAGCTATCGTAGAGCGGGCATCTTGCCCGCGCAGGCAGAAGCCTGCTCTACAAACGGTAGGCGTATTTCCGCCCATCACTACTAGTGTTGCAAATCATCAATTTTGCAACATCAGCATTTGAGGTACAACGATTTAGCAGAAGAATCTACCGCAGAAAAACCTACCGCAGAAAAACCTACCAGAGATAAAATTTTCCAGAGATGACATTTTAAGGAACTATTTACGGAACTATCTCCGCTACGGTTGCAGGTTCGGTGATTTTTGGGAAAACTTCGATCTGGAATATCTGCCTATTTTCTAGCGAAACAGTTGCCGCATCAGATATGGAGTATTTTGATGAGCCTGTAACGTAGCCAATATAGCTCCCCATCAAGAAGTAGACTCCAACCATTGCCGCAGCAGAAAATGCAACGAGTGTTCCTGCCAGCATCAATGAAAATTCGCGGCGATCGACAGCTTGCTGCATTAAATGCAGGGACCAGGCGACCAGCGCAATGACAATAGCAAGAATTGTGATCAGCATAGTTTACGTATTGTAACAGATACTCAGGAAATAGTATTCTGCTGACCTCTGTTATCTGCCGTCTGATCCTGATTCCTAGAGAAGCCGGACGGGAACCTGCCGTTCCGATAGGTAGGACTTTATTTGAGCAACTGTTAACTGTCCGTAATGAAGCAGGGAAGCCAGGAGAGCAGCTTCTGCCCTGCCTTCAGTCAAAGCTGCGTGAATATGGGCGCAGTTGCCTGCCCCCCCAGAGGCTATCACTGGGATCTCGACCTGTTCAGTGATCGTCCGAGTTAGCTCCAGGTCATAGCCAGCCTGGGTTCCATCCGCATCCATACTGGTGACTAGCAGCTCTCCGGCTCCTCGAATAGCAACTTCCTGGGCCCAGGCGATCGCGTCCCTGCCGGTGTTTTCCCGTCCGCCCCGAACATACACATCCCAGCCAGGATTGGTAGGATCGGTTCGACGACGAGCATCGATCGCAACGACAATACATTGGTTACCGAAGCGATCGCTGGCTCGGTTTACCAGACTAGGATCACGCACAGCCGCCGAGTTAATGCTGACCTTATCCGCACCGGCCCTTAACAATTGTTTAATCGTTTCTAAGTTCTGAATTCCCCCACCCACTGTCAGCGGAATAAAAACCTGTTCCGCAGTCCGGTAGACAACATCAAAAATAATGCCCCGATCTTCGTGGGTTGCGGTGATGTCTAAAAACACCAGCTCATCTGCCCCAGCCTGGTTGTAGACCTGAGCCAACTCCACAGGGTCGCCTGCATCTTTAAGGTCTACAAAGTTGACTCCCTTGACTACCCGTCCAGCCTTAACATCCAGACAGGGCAAAATTCGCTTGGCCAGCATGTGCGTTCTAGAAAAATTTGACTCTTGAATTTTATAGTCAATCTTCTGCCTCCTGCGTTCCGCCTTTTGGTGATTTCTGTCGCTTACCTGGCTAAAACAGGGGCAAGACGCTGATACACTGATTTTTGGTTTATAAGTCCCGGAGTTGAGATGAAAGTCGGTCAGCCAGTTCGTGTCCGTCGGTTACGCGATCGCGTTCCTGAGAGCATAGTGAAAAGATTAGGTCAAGTCGGCGTCGTTAAAGATTTTAAAATGACGGATGGTAGCGGGGTTGGGTTGTTGATTCAGTTTGATGACAAATTTTCTACCTGGTTTTTTGAAGATGAGGTAGAGCTGGTCTAATCGGAATCGATCGCTACCATGGTAAAAGAGAAGCTGGCCTAGGGGACGTCGGTTAACAGATTTTGATTAACTGGCTTCACGCAGCTAGTCTGTTTCAGCTTTTGGCTTGGAAGCGAGGAAAAATGGCTCAAATTTTGACATTCTTGGGCAAGGGCGGGGTCGGTCGCACAACGGTTGCGATAGCGGCGGCCCGGCGGTTTGCCAGTCAGGGTAAGCGTGTGTTGTTGACAATTCAGGAAGCCGGACCTGCGCCGGGGTTGCTCCTGGGTATGGTTCCCGGATCTGATCCGCAGGAACTCTCTCCTGGCCTCCAGGTTGTTCAACTTCAAGCAACTGCCTTGCTGGAGCGGAGTTGGGAAGAAGTAAAACAACTGGAGGCGCAGTATCTCCGCACCCCCTTCTTTAAGCAGGTGTTTGGGCAGGAATTGGGCGTGTTGCCGGGAATGGATAGCGCCCTAGCCCTCAATGCCCTCCGCGAATATGATGCCAGTGGTCGGTATGACGTGATTGTGTTCGATGGCGTGGGCGATCAGACGACCTTACGCATGCTGGGAATGCCAGAAATTGCCAGTTGGTATTTCCGTCGCTTTCGAAAAGTGTTTGCCGACTCTGATTTGGGTAAAACGTTGTCGCCCTTTATTCAGCCCATCTCTAGCGCGGTGCTAAACGTAAGCTGGACCGAGGACATTTTTAATCAACCGATGGCCCAACAGGCAAATAACCAGTTGGAGCAGGGCAAACAGGCGATCGCGGATCCCAATCGGGTTGCTGCTTACTTAATCACAACGCAAGATGAGGGGGCGATCGCAACTGCGAAGTACCTGTGGGGGGCGGCTCAACAGGTCGGTTTGACCGTGGGGGGGGTGATTCTCAATCAGGCCAGGGGAGATGGGGCAGACCCAGGGGGATTTGAGCCCTTGCCAATCAGCCGGATTCCGGTTCAGTCAATCAATGACTGGCAACCCATGATCGATGTTCTGCCTGACTTTGACCAGATGTCCCAGGCTCCGCGTCCGATCTCAATCAATGTCGCAGAACGAAAGGTTTGCCTGTTTCTTCCCGGTTTTGACAAAAAACAGGTCAAATTGACCCAATATGGTCCCGAAATTACGGTAGAAGCGGGAGACCAGCGGCGCAATATTGCTCTGCCACCTGAACTGAGCGGAAAACCCGTCGCAGGGGCAAAATTTCAGGACAGCTTTTTGATTATTTCCTTCTAATCCCAGCTTCCTGCGGATTGCCCACCCCCTTTCCCCATTTTTCATCTCCCCACTCCCCCGATTCCCGATCACCGCTGTACCCATCTAAGACAAATTAGTAAGACAAATTAGCTAAACCCTATGTCTGAACCGAATCTTCCCCAATCGGCTGAGTCTGCCGCCGAGTCTGCCGCTGCTCATCCTGTAGAAATGGCAATGGCCCTTCCCGATGGAACGTCTCCAGCGCCTGTGGAAACTTCGCCAGGCCCATCGTCGGACGATCGCACTGCGAAAACCCGCCAACTCCTGGGTATGAAAGGTGCCCAGTCAGGAGAAACGTCTGTCTGGAAAATTCGGCTGCAATTGATGAAGCCGATTACCTGGATTCCCCTGATCTGGGGGGTTGTCTGCGGAGCCGTATCCTCTGGGGGATTTGTTTGGAGTCTGGAAAATGTGCTGATTGCAGCGGCCTGCATGTTAATGTCAGGTCCGTTGCTGGCTGGTTACACCCAAACGCTGAATGAGTTTTACGATCGCGATGTCGATGCAATTAACGAACCCTATCGCCCGATTCCTTCCGGCGCAATTTCCCTGCCAAAGGTGATTATCCAAATCTGGGTTCTGTTGATCGCTGGAATTGCAGTGGCCTATGGGTTGGATCGGTGGGCAGGGCATGGGTTCCCGATCTTAACCGCTTTAGCGCTTGGCGGTTCTTTTATCTCCTACATCTACTCGGCTCCACCGCTCAAGCTCAAACAGAATAACGGTTGGTTGAGCAGCTATGCCCTGGGTGCTAGCTATATTGCCCTTCCCTGGTGGGCTGGTCATGCTCTGTTTGGGCAATTAAACTGGACGATCGTCATCCTAACGCTGTTTTACAGCCTGGCTGGATTAGGGATTGCGATCGTCAATGACTTTAAAAGTGTGGAGGGCGATCGTCAGCTTGGTTTACGCTCCCTCCCCGTTATGTTTGGCGTCACAACCGCAGCCTGGATCTGCGTTCTGATGATTGACCTATTTCAGGCTGGGATCGCTGCCTACTTGATCAGTATTCGGGAGAACCTGTATGCTTCAGTCTTATTGCTGTTAGTGATCCCCCAAATCACCTTTCAGGATATGTACTTTCTCCGCGATCCGCTAAAAAACGACGTCAAATATCAGGCAAGCGCCCAACCCTTCCTGGTTTTGGGGATGTTGGTTGCTGCTTTGGCCTTGGGCCATGCTGGGATCTAGAGTTGACAAATGGGCTCCAATGAGAGACTTTAGAGCGAATGGTTTCAATCTTCGGGATCGATTTAGTTAACGGTTTGAAGTGTGTCAGTCTGTAGTTTGATGAGTCCAACTCGATTGTTATAGGTCTCTCATGTTGTTGGCTGTATCGCCGGGTTTTAGAATATCTCTCTGGGGAAAGATGATTTTGGGACCTGTAATTAGAGCGGTAATAACTTGGTGGTGATGAGGCGTTAATGTGGACGATTTCATTTCAAAGCTAAAGAGTATCTCGATCAGGTTTAATGGTTCACAGTCGCTCCGGTCTGGCGAACTAAGGGGTGGTTCTTCCAGACCTATCGTGGAAAAGTCTGCTAAGTTTTCTCGCCGTCTAGTGAACGGGAAGTCGCTGTTTAAACCCAGGCGATCGCCGCTTCAGGAAACCCCAGAGGCAGATTTGCCAAGCTCAAAACTCCCTGCTACCAAGCCTCCCCATAACCAAAAACCCTGGTATCGTCGGCGCTTGTTTTGGCTGTCCCTGGTTGCGATTGGAGGGGGCGGCATTTTAGCCGTAGGTTATTGGGAGATTGACCGCAGTTTACCGGATACGGGTGCAATTTCCCGTTTCGTCCGGGACGGAACATTGACGATCAAAGGAGCAGATGGCTCTACCCTACAGCAGTTAGGGCCAGCTACCCGTGACAAACTGGCATTCGCCCAGATCCCCCCCCGGTTGGTGAACGCATTTATTGCTTCCGAGGATCGTCGGTTTTTCCAGCACAATGGGGTGGACTATCAGTCAATTGTGCGGGCGATCGGCAATAACATGGTTGCCAGAAATGTTGTCGAGGGTGGTAGCACCATTACCCAACAACTTGCCCGGATTGTCTATCTGAATCAGGACCGGAAACTGGGACGCAAGGTTCAAGAAGCCTTCCTGGCCCAGAAAATTGAACGCGAGATGGGCAAACAGCAGATATTGGAAAAATATCTCAACCTCGTCTATCTCGGTTCAGGAGCTTACGGGGTCGCGGATGCGGCCTGGGTTTATTTCAGCAAGCCAGTTAACGAACTTACCTTGTCTGAAATCGCAACTATCGCCGGATTACCCCCCGCCCCCAGCGATTACTCGCCTCTGGTGAACCTACAAATAGCCCAGAAGCGGCGGGATATCGTTTTAGAGCGGATGCAGGAAGCTGGTTTTATTACAAAAGCAGAGGCAGAGAAAGCCCGCTCTCAACCGTTGACGATTAAGCCCAGTGCGCCGAAGAAACTATATAGTGATACCCCCTACTTCACCTCCTACGTGCAGCAGCAGTTGCCCAAACTGGTTTCTAAAGATCAGTTAGAGGCAGGCGGACTGACCGTTGAGACAACCCTTAACCTGCGTTGGCAAAAGGCAGCAGAAAAGGCAGTCCGAAATGCTGTTAAAAATATTGGTCCCTATGAAGGGTTTTCCCAGGCATCGCTGGTTGCGATCGACCCCAAAACAGGCGAGATCCGGGCAATGGTAGGCGGTACTAATTTTACCAATAGCCAATTTAACCGGGCAACTCAGGCCCAGCGACAACCGGGTTCATCGTTTAAGCCGATTCTTTATACCACTGCGATCGCTACGGGCATGTCTCCCTATGCTTCCTATTTGAATGCCCCAATTACGGTTGACGGTTATAAGCCAGAGAATTTTGATAGCAAGTATACGGGTTGGATGACGTTGCAAAATGCCCTGACCAACTCGATCAATATCATTTCAGTGCGGCTAATCATCGATGTAGGGTTTGATCCCGTCATTAAAATGGCCCACGAAATGGGGATCAAGTCCAATTTGCTGCCAGCCTACTCCCTTGCCCTGGGTGCCTCCGAGGTTAACCTTTTGGAGCTGACCAATGCCTACGCGACCCTGGCTGACCAGGGTATTTACACAGAGGCCCATGGAATTCGCCGAATTATCAATAGTAAGGGGGAAGTCCTTTTTAAGGCTGACTACAAATCCAGACGGGCGATCGATCAAGGGACGGTCGCTATCATCACTTCGATGATGGAAAGTGTTGTTAACAGCGGCACAGGTCAAGCAGCCCAGATCGACAGAGCGGTAGCTGGCAAAACCGGCACTTCAGAGAAAGCGCGAGATCTCTGGTTTATTGGCTTTATTCCCCAATTGGTTGCGGGGGTATGGTTGGGAAATGACGACAATAGCCCGACCTGGAGCGCCAGCAGTACCGCAGCGCTCGTCTGGCATGAATTCATGTCAACGGCAACCAGAGGGATGCCCGTCCAACCTTTCCTGAATTTGCCCAATCTGGATGCTCGCAAGGGCAGCATTAAGGCAAAACCTGTTAAGCCCCAGCGGATGTATAACAGCGAAGGCTCAAACTCGCAGTCTCCTTCATCCAGTCGTTACTCTGAGGAGAATTACTCAAGACCAGCGGCTGAAACCCCCGTCAGGCAATCTGGATCTGGCAGCGGGGAATCCTCTAACTCTCCCGCGCCACCGTCTAACGTGGCTCCTGCTGAAACTCAGCCGCCCGCGCCCGCGCATCCAGAAGCCCCTCTTCCACCAGAAAACACCGTGCCTGAGCTGCCTCCAGTAGAACCAGCGCTACCACCGCCAGCTACTTCGAATTCACCCCAACCTGCTCCCAGCAAATAGTCCTCTTGGAGGGCTGGGAGTTCTGGGGCCTGGAGACTTCGTCGCCGGGGGGTTCCACCCCCCCTTTGCTTTTGTCGTGGTTGCTTTTTGAACTGGGATTATTCCCTGGGATCTTAATCCCTTTCTTCATGGTGATCTGCGATGGAGGCAAAACCATCCCTTTAGGGGATATGGGCTGAGTCTAATTCTTGTAATTTAAAAGGAGCATACAAAATATAAATGGAGTAATTTTTACCTATGAACTTTCTAATGGATGTGCCCACCAGTGCTGGATCCCATTTTCCAGTTGCTTTTACGGCTGTTTATGTAGTTGGATTTATTGCCGCAGTTACTATTGGGTCGATCGCCTGGTATAACTCCAAGCGCCCCCTGGGTTGGGAAGGGAAGGAACGCCCCGACGTAGTTCCAGAAGTCAAAAAGGAAGAATCTCCTGGAATCTAATTGAGTCCTAACATTTAGGGGCATAGCCTTGCTACGCCCCCGCAATAGGCGAATTCCAGAAGGAATTTATTTGGTTACAGCGCTAGACTCTGAAATGATCAGCCGTTTCTCAGCCCAGGGCTGGGAAGTAAGTCTACAGAACTCATTTTTAGGGTTTTTGTGGACTTTTTATCTATGTAAACGATTTGGATTTCTCCACAGTCCTGATAGCCCTTAGTTTCCAATAGACCTTAATTTAAGGTTGAGAGCCAGCGTTGATAGACATCCCGAATCGCTTTCAAAACAGAGCTACTAGCAGACTCAGAGGTTTCATTTGCAGGATCCAGGTGTTGTAAATTGGTGAGCAGTTTCGCTTCCTCATTGGCAACCGTGCCGTCACTATAAATCAATCCGCTGATTGCCTCAATCAGCTTTTGACAGTTTTCAGAAGTGGGGTGTTCGCCTAAATATTCGTTGACCCACTCATAGCACTCTTCCGGCTTAACGGGTCTAAATTCGTAGAGGAGGGGCTGGATATCTGCCTCATTCGCGACTCCCTTCTCCTTAGCGACTCGATGCAGATATTCCCGTTCCTCTTGCTGGATTTGCCCATCAATCCAGGCTGTACCAATTAGTATTTTGACAAGCGTCTTGACCTTGGGATCTGTTGTCATAGGTCTTTATTAAGTATTTGTCCTACAGCCTACACTCTACACTCCACATCCTTACTTTTCTTCAACTCTTTTTTAGCCGAACCATGAAAAAACCATCCATATCGTTTCGGTGGGACCATAATTTTACCCATCCATGGGGGCTGACAAAGGCAGCGGCAGGAGAATCCAGGGCAGGTAGCTCAATTTGCCAGGTGGGATGGTGAGTCAGAAAAGCTTGAATTAGGGCTTCGTTTTCGGCTGGATGCAAAGTGCAAGTGGCGTATACCAGCACGCCCTCGGGTTTAATCCAGGTCGCTGCCTGTTCGAGCAGTTCTGCCTGAAGTAGGACGAGTTCCTGCACGGAGTCAGGAGTTTGCCGCCAACGGGCATCGGCGTGGCGGTGCAAGGTGCCCAAGCCGGAGCAGGGCGCATCAAGCAGGACACGATCGCACAATCCCTCAAATTGGGGCAGCTTACGGCTGTCTCCCGCACAAAGTTTGATGGACTTTAACCCCAGTCGATCAGCATTCTGTTGAATTTTCTTGAGTCGGGAAGGGGCGCGATCGCAGGCCCACACACACCCCTCATCCTGCATCAGTTCCACCAGATGGGTAGATTTTCCACCAGGGGCCGCGCAGGCATCCCCAATTACCTCACCCGGTTGAGGATCGACTAAATAACTGACCAACTGAGCACTGCTATCCTGAACCACCCACCAACCTTCCTGAAATCCTGGCAGATTGGGCACTGAGCCGACATGCTCCTGCAATCTCAGTGCGTGTGGCAACGGGGGAACCCGGCTTGTTTTGATACCCGCTGATTGCATTGCCGCTTCCACTGTTTCCAGCGAAACCCGCAGCGGATTCACCCGCAGGTCAATGTGGGGCGATCGATTCATCCATTCACACAATTGCTCCGTCTCTTCCAGGCCCAACTGATCCAACCAAACTTTTACGATCCAATCAGGATAGCTGTGTAAAATTCCTAGTTGTTCAACGGGCGATGGGGAATGAAGGGAGAGGGAATGAAGGGAGGGGAGATGAAGGGATGGAAGATTAGGGAGGGGGGATTGAAGACTCGCTTCTCCAACCTCTTTATCCCTTCCATCTCCCCTACCCCCCTCTTCCGTCGCCTGTCGCCTGTGTGCTTCCGATCGCCCATACTGCCGCAGCACTCCATTCACAAAACCTGCCAGTCCCCCGAACCCATTTTGCTTTGCCAGATCAACGGTTGTGTTGACCGCTGCGG
>JBAUTA010001060.1:0-2992 GCA_049581985.1 Kovacikia sp. | reverse complement strand
AGCCAGGAGCACGCGACAGACAGTAGACGCTGGAATGCCTATCTTAATCAAGTTTGTTTAGAGGTAATTTTAGATTGGATACGAACTGAAGAGGCTCCAGAAGCGACTAGTTGGCTAGCTCCTGCGGCGGCCTCAGCAGTATGGGAGTTTGTCAACGGGTCTGCCATTGACATTGGCAATCAACGATTAGTGCTCATTCCAACAGAGGTCATCGAAGACGATTTAGAAGTGCCTCAGGAATGGGTTGATATTCCCGGTTGGGCGGGAGATTACTACTTAGGTGTGGAAGTTGGTTTAGATGGTGCAAGTGTCAGAGTCTGGGGGTATACCACCCATCAGGCGTTAAAGACCCTTGGCAATTACGATGCGGACGATCGCTTCTATTCTCTAGATTCTGAACAGGTCTCAACCAACCTCACGACATTTTCTGTGATTCGAGAGCGATGTGCAGCAGAGCAAACCAGAGCAGAAATCGCTCCCTTACCAGAAATCTCTACCGTTCGGGTGGATAACCTGATCCAGCGTTTGAGTACCCCCTCAGTTCGATTCCCTCGATTAGCTGTTCCATTTCAACTGTGGGGAGCCTTGCTAGCCAATGATGAGTGGCAACAGCGACTATACCAACCTCAAGGAGAACCAGCAACCCGATTAACAGCTTGGCTGCAAGGACAAGTTGAGTCAGCATGGCAAGCAATGGAAGCGGTATTGTCACCTCAAAAAGTTGAAACTGCCTGGGGCACATCCTCAAGGGGTCGGGGTGAAAATCGCCTCAGCAATCAGTCGCGCAATGCGGTGTTTGAGGTCAGTCGAGTTAAAGTTTTGGATTTTGGCGACCGACCGGAGAATGACCAGGTTGCACTGTTGATAGGAGTTTCAGCTCTGGACGAGACGGATGTGATGGTTGGTATCAAAATCAGTCCAGTGGGCGATCGCCTCAATCTACCGGGTGCTGTTCAGGTGCGCTTACTGGGTGAGAACGGCAATGAAGTTGGACAGGCAAGTGCCGCCATTACTGAAACCATTCAGCTTCAGTTCCGGGGGCAGCGAGGGGAAAGCTTCAGTGTGGAAGTTACCTGCGATGGCAGATGTGTCACCGAACCCTTTGAAATTTAGGATAGGTGCCACCCATGAGTAAACGAGCAGTTGTGAGGTTGGATGGCAGTTTAGAGGAGGGCTTGCGGGTCACGCTAGAGGTAGGGGAAGAAGGCAATCTTCACTTTGCCGAAGAAGACGGGCGTTTGCCGCCTGCACCAGACCTGATTCAATCCCTGGAGGATTGGCAGCAGAGCTATCCGTTTCTAGAAGGGATGCGAATCAAACTTGAGCACATCCTGGTTCAGCCAGGAACCGAGGTGCAAGCGGAGGACTGCCGCAAACAGGCGAAAAAGCTTCAGCAACAACTGAAAGCCTGGTTAGGGTCTGGTTCGTTTCATGTGATTGATACCCAACTGCGGGAAGCCGTCAGTCGAGAGGACTTGATTCGAGTCGTGCTGCGTTGCCAGGATCGACGGTTACATCTGCTGCCCTGGCATACCTGGGATTTTATTGACCGTTACCAGGCGGAAGTGGCGTTTAGTTTGCCCGCTCGTAAGTCTGACCAAGTGGGCAAGTTGTTGAACACCAGAAAAAAGGTGCGAATTCTTGCCATTCTGGGGAACAGTGACGGCATTAATACGACCGTCGATCGCGCCATACTTGAAACCCTAACCGATGCGGAGGTGGTGTTTCTAATTGAGCCACTGCGCCAACAGCTCAACGAGCAGCTTTGGGAGCAACCGTGGGATATTCTGTTTTTTGCGGGACATAGCCAGACTGAAGATTGTGCAGGGCGAATTTTTATCAATGCGAATGATAGCCTGACGATCGACGATCTGAGATTTGCGTTGAAGCGGGCGATCGCTCGTGGGTTGCAGTTGGCGATCTTTAACTCCTGTGATGGGTTGGGATTGGTGTATGAACTGGAGCCGTTAGGTATTCCCCAATTGGTGGTGATGCGCCAACCCGTCCCCGATCGCGTGGCTCAGGAGTTTTTGAAACATTTGCTGACTGGGCTGGTCGCTGGACAGCGATTCTATTTAGCGGTGAGGGAAGCGCGGGAAAAACTGCAAAGCCTGGAAGACCGCTATCCCTGTGCCTCCTGGTTGCCTGTCATCTTTCAGAATCCTAACCAGCCTCCCTTAATATGGCAGGATTTGCATTATCCAACTGAATGGGATTCTGAAGTCCGTAGACGTAAGGTGAAGTCTTACGAACCCTCGTCAAATTGTCAACCTGAGCTGACGTGGCACAGACTTCATAAGGAATTGCTGATTGTGTTATGCGCCAGTATGGTAATAACAGGTTTGATTATGGGAGCACGCTGGCATGGCAAGCTTCAACCGTGGGAATTGCAGGCATTTGATTTATTGATGCGGCAACGTCCTGTTGAAGAACCCGACTCACGGTTGCTAGTGATTCGGGCAACGGCGGAGGACTTAGAACGACTGAAGGAACCGATTCTATCTGATCGCATTATCCTTCAACTTTTGGAAAAGCTCAAGCCCTATCAACCCCGTGCCATTGGTCTGGATATCTTTAGACATATTCCCCAGGGCAAAGAACATCAACAACTCATTAACCATCTCAAACAGGAAAATAATATTTTTGCGGTTTGTAGCTGGCAGAACCCAGAAGATCCAGCCAACCCTGGATTTCCACCACCGGCTCAGATGCCCGACGATCGAGTTGCTTTTGCTGATATGGAATTCGATGCAGACCGTACCGTTCGTCGTCATTCGTTACGAGCACTGCCCCCAGAGACGTCCTGTAAAGCCTCTTCCTCGCTGAGTTTAATGCTGGCATTGAAGTATTTGGAGAAGGATGGAATTGAGCCAGACTATGACTCCAATGGTTACCTTTCGAGCTTAGGCAGAGCAATTTTTAAGCCTGTAGATGCCCATACTGGAGGCTATCAAAATTTAGACCGCAAAAAATATTTGGGTGGAGATCAGAT
>JBAUTA010001059.1:0-2713 GCA_049581985.1 Kovacikia sp. | reverse complement strand
GGTTCACCCCAATAAAAATCATTGACCGCGATCGTTTTTTGAAAATTAGCATGATTAACTTCAACATGCAGTGCGACTAAGGCCGTTGCTAAATGCTTCATCAAATTACGTCCCACCTGATCCGATCGATTGGCTAAACCGTTTGGATGCTGATCATTGGCTGAACGTAACAGTAACGCCGCAGAATTAATCGCCCCACAGGCAATCACAACAAGGTCACCGTGAAAGATGTGAGGTTCTCTGTTTACCTCGGTTTTAACTCCGGTGATCTGCCGTCCCGATGCACTGGTTAACAGGTGTAAAACTTTTGCCTGAGTGAGTAAGGTCAGATTGTCATAGGCTTCCCTCGCAGGACGAATCGCGTTCACCTCCGCATCGGCTTTAGCCCGGACTAAGCAGGGATATCCATCAAACGTATCGCACCGGATACAAGGACTGTTTGTCCGGTCTGTTTCATTCAATTTCAACCCCAATGGTAGATGAAAGGGATAATAGCCGAGATCGCGAATACTATCTGCGATCGCCTGCATGTCAGGCTCATGGCTTACCGGGGGATGGGGATAGGGAGCAGTACAGGGGGGCGCGGTTGGATCGCTTCCGCGTTGACCATGCACGTCGTATAGGTTCTCTGCCTGCGTATAGTACGGCTCAAAGTCCTGATAGCTAAGGCCCCAGGCAGGTGAAATACCCTGCTTGTGAATCACTTTTGTAAAATCCCGTTCGCGCATACGGATTAAGGCTGCACCGTAGAGCTTGGTATTACCCCCCACCCAGTAACCCGTTTGAGGCCGAAATGATTTTCCATCCTGCCCCACCCAAGTTTCATCAGTGTGGTAACGTTCTTTTTGGTAAACGTCTAAAGCACTCCAATTTGCCTTTTCCCGCGGTAAAAAATCGCCCCGTTCTAAAACCAGAATTTTTTTTCCGGTCGGTGCGAGTCGGTGTGCCAGGGTGCCTCCACCTGCACCTGTGCCAATGATAATCAAGTCGTAGTGATCGGTTATTGTCATGATACTTGTCTCACTAAGGGAGTCAGAGGGTGGGGGAGGTATCTGCTGAGTTCCTTATTTCCCTGAATCAGGACTCTGATCTTTTGCAATCACGGTTAGTTCACCATTCAGGTGGATGACCTGCCATTGGGTTTGTTCACCTTCTCGCCAGAAATGGATGGTCACGGTTGCAGTACCAACGCTTAAGTTGACCAATTCCAGATCGGGTAACCAATCGGGTAAAACAGGTTGAACCGTGAGGGTTGCAGGGCAGATCTGCCCCTGGGGGCATCGTCCTGGAGCATTAGCTTCCAGGCCCAGCAGGGCACGCAGCAGTAGGAAAATCGATCCGGCTGCCCACGCCTGGGGAACATTAGCGTCGGGATAGGGGACAGGGAACCGTCCAGGTTGGCGTTCAATCCCACCGAATAGCTCTGGCATTCGTCCCGCTTCAAAGTAGCTGGCAGCGGCAAAAATTCCTTCCGCAATCTGGGTTGCTTCCTGGTGATAGCCATACCGTTTCAACCCCATCGCGATCGCCGAGTTATCGTGGGGCCAAACGCTGCCTAATTGGTAGCTAATTGGATTGTAGGCAGGGTTTTGGCTGGATAGGGTACGAATGCCCCAGCCGCACCACAGGTCAGGTTGAAAGAGCCGTTTAACCAGGCGATCGCTCCGATCTGGGGGCACAATGCCTGACCATAGCAAATGTCCAGGATTGGAGGCGATCGTCCGAATTGGCTGCTTGTGGTTGTCTAGACCGAGGCAGTAAAAGCCTTCATCCTCCATCCAGAAGCGTTCGTTAAAACGCTGATACAGGTCGGCTGCTTTTTGGCGCAATTTTTTTGCCTGCTGCGGATCTTCCAGAAGGTCGTAGATGGTAGCGGCATCATTCCAGGCATTGTAAACATAGCCCTGCACTTCACACAGGGCGATCGGGGGTTCAACCTGAGTGCCATCAGGATAGACGATCGAGTCGCCCGAATCTTTCCAACCCTGGTTGCGTAAGCCTACAGGGGAGCGAGTTTGATACTCGACAAACCCATCCTGATCAAAGTCGCCATACTTTTCAATCCAGGCCAGGGCTTTCTCTAAAGAACCCCGGCATTCGTGTAGCAGAGTCTCGTCATGACTCCATTGGTAGGCTTCTGCCAGGGTGACAATCCAAAGAATGGTGGTGTCGATCGTGCCGTAGTAAGGGGTGTAGGGAAGTTGATGCAGTTGCGTTAGTTCATCACGCCGCAGTTCGTGCAGCATCTTTCCCGGTTGGGCATCGCGCCAGTCATCCACCTCAGTGGCTTGCAATTGCGCCAGCCGTAGCAATGTACCATAGGCAAACCCGTGATACACCGCCATGGTTTGCATACTGGCGACGACCGAGTCCCGTCCAAACACGGCCACAAACCAGGGAATCCCTGCCGCAGGCATCCAAAAGTCATGTCCGTTGTTCTTGACCTTAATTCGCAGTGCGGACAGGTCAATCAATGCCTGCTGGTAGTAAGCTGTAATTTCTGGATTGGCTGATCTCAATTGAGTCGCCTGAGCCAGAAAATCATTACTCACCCGTTTTGCTTCCGTGTCATGTTCTACGGAACAGGTTTTTTGGGGATAAAACACTTCGTGATCCACGATCGCTGCAAAGTTAATGCAACTGTGCCAGCTCTTGCCTGGATCCAGGACCACGTCAAAAAATAAGCGACCATTGGCATAGCGAGGTTGGGAAC
>JBAUTA010001058.1:0-1784 GCA_049581985.1 Kovacikia sp. | reverse complement strand
GAACCGTTGGTACCGCTGGTAGAGCATTCAAACTGGCTAATTCATCAATAGCAAGGACTGTTTTAGGCCCTTGTATATCCTGCTCTCTACTCAGGATTCCCTTAGCCGCCATGTCAAACCATAGCGATAAGATCGGCTTCAATCGTTCTTGATGCACTTGAGGACAAGATAAGAAAACCCATGCTCCCTTTTTGCCTTCAGGGGTCAGTCCCGTCCTTGCCCAATCACTTATAGAAAAGAGGTCTTCCTTATCTGGGAGCATTCTAAAACATCCTAGATAAGTACTGGCGGTTGCCAATGCGTTAGCTGCCAATATCGGCTCTGCCAATAGCCTTTGAGCAATATCTCCTCTTAGGCGTTCCAGCATACTTTTTACAGTCAAACATGCAAGGGCGTAAGCCATCTCTTGATTGCTGTTACATACTTTTGCTAACCCTTCAAAGATTTGTCTGGCTGCATTTCTCCAAAACTCATCCTTCCCTTCTCTATCTGGAACCAGGCTATGGGAGATACTTTCAATATTTCCTTCAACTAAAAAGTTCCATCCTCTACTCCTGACATCAAAGGGATTTAGAATAACGTCGCCTCTTTCTTCTCGGTAGTACCTTTTAATGAAATCTCCAGTCCGGTCATAGATAAGGGCGTTATCGCCTCTCTCTTCTACTTTGTCCAATATTTCCATCATCAATACAGATTTACCCGTTCCTTGAGAGCCTGTGATTAGCATCGAAAGCTCTTCTACACCTTTGGGAATGCTTACTCCACCAAGGGTTATTTCACTAAGCTCGCCTTTTCGCTCAATCAGTTTTTGGACTTCCTCATAATGGTTGCGCTTAGTTCCTCGAATATATTGGCGCTCTACTAGCTTGCTCTCCTGTTTTTGTATCAGATTATTCCAGAAGGCTACTACGACACCCCCCAGAAAAAATCCTACTATCCCTGAACCAATCCAGGCCCAAGTGATTGCTTTCATAGGACTGTTACTTCCATCCTCTAGTTCGGTACTAGCGATATCAATAGTCCCGCTAAGTTTTCCTAAAGAGGTAATACTTCCGTTCATGAGTTGGCCGACATGTGGAGCAGAAAAAGCTATGCCACCCAACATAAATACTAATAGCCAGGTTCCCGCCCACCACAAAGCTAACCATTTGTAATGAGCTACCTTCATCTGAAAGTTATTACGTAAGACCTCACTACCTCTGGGTGTCTTCATCGGCGTAGAGTCTCCAAGAATCTTTTTGTTTCTTCTTGTGCTGTTTGTGTCCTTTCCTCATGGTTCGATAGTTTATTAATTAGCATTAAGGTCTCTTGTATAAAGGTAGTATTTCCTAAGATTAATCCAGCTATTTTGTTAGACCATTGCTCCTGAGTTTCCATCTTGTTCTCTAATCTTTCTATGGCTCCATGAAGTGCCTTTACTTCATTACAAAATTCCTCCATGAGCTTTCCTGTATTCATCCGTTCTCGCAAGAGGTCTGTAGACCTTACTCCTCGCCGTTGAGCTTCCAGCTCTAGTTCACGTTCTTCAAGGTCACGTAGGTAGATTGTCTTATTGCCCATACTTCTTTCTCCTGTTTAATTACTTTGCCAACGCAGCTATGACCACCTGCTATTTTTTTGCTTCTATGACTGCATTTGAGCCCTGTGAGGTATGCTATGACCCATTCGTACCCATTCGTGCATCAAACCTATACGGACTATGGTTTTGAGTTCTTGATACCTACTCGGTAGAGTTGCAAGTGTGTGGCGGCATAACACATCCCCCCTAATATCCGTCTGTAGAT
>JBAUTA010001057.1:0-2811 GCA_049581985.1 Kovacikia sp. | reverse complement strand
GAATATCACCGAAAGGCACTTCTTGCAGGTCGAGGGGAGATCTTTCCGTCCAAACACGCTGTTGAATTTTGCCCAAGTAAATTTGCAGACTTTTCTCTTTCCCGTAGTAGTTGCTCTCGTAAGGTTGATTTTGTTGTTGCGCCTCTATGAATGCTCTGTTATCTTCTTCCAAAGCTTGGCGGCGGATGGGGGTAGGCAGATTCAGTTCGCCTGCAATTTGGGTTGGGTCAGCTTCTATCTGAGGAAGAATATACAGAGGGGTATTGTTTCCTAGAACGCTGAAAGTAAAGCAGTTAGGGCTAATTTCCTCCAGGCAGTTAGCAGGAGTCTGGGTAACAGAGTATGATTGCAAACGCCAAACAAACAACCCTACATCCGGTAAGTTATAGCGTCCTTTGTCGAACGGTGACTGGATCTGGCGTACATCTACTGTATGAGCGAGTTCATCAAAGGAACTGTCTAGAAGATCGAGGGTGGCCCCTTGGCGTAGATCTACCGTTCGTCCTTGATTTAAACGAAGATGGTTGACATGCTGGGTGAAGCTCAACAGCTTGTAAAATTCCACCACCCGAGCAGGCCAGTCGGCTACATCATTTGCCAGCAACTCCAGTAACGCCAGTGTGCCTTTGCGTCGTCGATACCGAATTGTTTTAGCAACCTCTCTCCGTGAGATCAAAATTTTGTTGAGTTGTCTTCCCTGAGAGCTGTTGATATCTCCTGGTTGTCCAGCTTCGTGCACTAGTCGATAGCCTATAAGGTCGCCAATGTAGGGCACAACCCAGTCCTGACAAGTCTCAATGAACCAGTTTTCGTAAAGCTGGGCAATGTCTGCTTCAACGACCTCAACCTGTTCGGTAATGACCTGCAATAAATCTCGAAGGGCAGAGCCCTGTTCCAAGTCACGCTGACGGTAGATGACGGGCAGAAGATTATAAAGTCGATCGGGAGAAGGACTCATCAAGGCACCTCCACAGGATTGAGATTCAGTGTCAGGGGTAGTTTGGGAGTCAGTACCGCCAGTTGAGCAGGGAGAATCAATGAATTAGTTGGATCTGGTCTAGCAAAGTTAACTGTGATGCGACTCTGCGGTTGGTCTGCACTTTGAATAAGGTCTCCCAGCTTTTTAGCCAGTAGAGTTGGTTCGTCTGCCTCGGACTCAGAGATTGAACCCAGGATATCCACATCGGCGTAGTCTACGCCTGGTACTTGCTGGATAATACTGATGACTTCGCTTAGGGTGACATCCTCGCCAAGATCGCGGTGACCAAAGCTAAAGCTATTGAGTAGGGCTTGGCGAATCTTTGGCTCAACGGACTTCCATTGATAATCGGGTAATACCTTGACACTGCCATTGATCAGCAGCAGCAGCAGTTCACGGGTGTCTACCTGAATTGCCTGATTGGGGTCGCCCAACTGGTGTAGCGCCTGACGGAGATTGCGATACAGGTCTGAACTTTTAGCGATAGGGATATCGTCAGCACCAGCAATAGTAAGGTGTACCGTCTGACGACGGCCATCAGAGAGGTTCCGTGCACTGGCTTTACCGATGCCTGCGAAGGTGCGCGCAAAGTCGGCATAATCCTGCACGGAGACCAAACGGTCGAGGGACATCACTGCCAGGGGGGCATTCTTCCTTGCCTGGTCCCGGTTCTCCCGGTCTGCACCACCTGTTGCAGGCAGAGGATTGATTACGCTCTTAAGCCCCAGAGGGCGGGTTGCCAACAAGCTAATTTGCTCCGCTTTGACGTTTCCAGGATTACCGATACCGCTACGGTAAACTGCCCGGACATTTTCAACCCCACTCGGTAAGCGTGACCCGCTTTCCCCGTTGCCAAAAATCACGCTGGTGTTGCCATCATCCCCGATTTTGATGATGTAGGCGCGATCGCTTGGTTTCAAGTCTGCCAGACTATCTTGCTCATGCCAAAGGATATCGTTGACGCGCAATTCCAGTGTGCTGGCCGCACCTGCAGCGGTGGGGGATGCCAGGTAGGTGAGGGGTATCTGACGCACAGGGAACTGCTGGAATGTCTGACTCCCATTACCACTGCCCAACACTTCAGTACGGGTCTCGCCGTGGGTGGCTTTGACTACATTGCCGTAGATGGTGACCGTATCTCGCTTGTACTGGTACTTCAAGGGTTCAGCGAATTTGAGGAAGGTGTGGGTTTTGTCTCCTGGTAAGTCAAGGCCCGAGTTCCCTTTGATTTTTGACACATCCTGCCGTACCCCTAGCAGCATGACTAGTTCGCTGGCTCTGACTCCGCTGGTGTTGCCCAGATCAGCTCGTTCACCGGATACAATCAGCCAGCGCCCCGGTTTCAAACCGTCATACAGGGCACCCAGTTCAATTTCTTTTGTTGTTTGACCGTCGTCTTCAAGCCCCGTTATGCTCTCGTCAACGACTTCCTCTGCCTGCTCTAATTTCTCACTCTGGGCATAGACAGTGATTGCCCGCAGTTTATTTAACATGGTGTCATTTGGTTCTAACCAACTTCCATTCAGGGTCAGTTGGGTGACCTTTGCAGAAAGCCCGTAGTCTGTTTTGGCAATTGTGGCAGTTTGTATGACTTGGAGCGATTTACGCGCTTTTCCACTAGAATCGTCAGCATTAGGACGTTCAATCACCACCCAACTTTCAGGAAGGATCTGATCGTACTGTCCATCCAAGGCTAGTACATTAGGATTCGGGACTGAAACGGCAGATTCCACCAGTACTGAGAGTGAGAAAAATGCCTGTGTTGCTAAATTGGCCTGTGTTGCTAAATTGGATAAGAAGGAGGTTTGCCCCAAGTAGGAAATCCTCACTTT
>JBAUTA010001056.1:0-4738 GCA_049581985.1 Kovacikia sp. | reverse complement strand
GTAATACCTCGATCGGGCGGCCTTTAGAAGGATTGGTCATGATTTGCCCTGAGACTCCCCGCACCTGGAATGGGTCGGAACGGGAACTGGTGCGCGTCGTTAGTCAACAGGTCGGTTTGATCCTGCACCAGTGGCAGCTTCAGAAGCAAAACGAGCAGCAGCAGAAAGTTAATCAGACAATTCAATGGGGACTTACCCTGATCCAGCAGACCCACCAGATTGCCCCCCTGGAGCAGGCTGCTCTGCAGCACATCAGCCAGGTACTTCAGGTGCCCCTGACTACCCTGATTAGCTGGATTCCCGGTGGCACAGTTGGTCGCGTCACCAGTCCCATCATTACTAATGATCGATTTTCTCTGAATGTCGATACAAACATTCCAGTGATGACCGATCCGCTGATCGCCTGGACGTTGGAGAGCGATAGCATGCTGCCGCTGGCGATCGAAGATATTCCCGCTGAAACCCGCCACTGGCTGCATGGCGTGGGCATTGGACAGGTTCTTTCCATCGCTCTGCGAACTTCGCCAGAGCATGAATCGACTGGCATTATTGTGGTTGCGGATGTGGCCGATCGGCGCTGGTCTGAGCGACACATGAGCGCCCTGGGAACACTGGCCAGTCAGCTTGCCTGGTCTCGTCGCTATTTAACCCTGACCCAAAACCTCTCAAACCAGCGCGAACAGCTAGAACGTCTGAACTGGTATAAACACCGTCGGCTGGAAGATCTCTATCGCTCAGTCACGATCGGTTTAAAGCGGTTGGGCGAACTCAACAACCCCAAAGACCCTTTATTTATCACCCGTCAGCAGCAAGTGTTGCGGCAACTCAACGATGCGGTTGTTCCGTTGACTCCCTTGATTCAAGAGGAGCAGTGGCAATTGCAGACTTTCCCCCAAACCACTTCCCTGATTAGCCTGTTAAAACGTGCCATGGAACGGGTTGATCCCCTGATCAAGCAGCGGCAGCTCTGGTCCCAGGTTCATAATGAAAATGAAGCTAATCTGACGATCGGTAGTGATGTCATCAAGATTGAGCTGGTTCTGTATGAACTGTTACTGATTGCCTGTTTGAGATCGGAATCGGGCGGACGCATTGATATCTGGTGCCGCCAGATCGACAGCCGCTGGTTGGAGCTTTCTATTACAGATAACGGGCAGATTGAACCGCAACTAATCACAGAGCTGGAAACAAGTCGTGCCAACGATTTACTATCCCCCTCCCTTCTGGATCACCCCCCCGGTTTGCACCTAATGGTCTGCCAAGCTGTGATGAAACAAATTGGGGGTGAATTTAACCTATACAAACTTGAAGACGATCGCATCCTCAGCCGTTTAGTCCTGCCCTTAGCCCCAACCAATCGCCCCATTACTGGTTCACCGAAGGGTTAGTGCCCCCAACTTCTTCTTTGCCGATCTCCCCTTTCTCTTCCTCTCTGCCTGTCAGTTTGGCAACAGTTGCAATTAGCTCAGCCGGTTCAACGGGCTTAGAGAGGTGCTGATGAAAACCAACGGCAAGTGCTTTTTGCTGGTTAAATTCTCCGGCATAGGCCGTGAGGGCGATCGCGGGAATATATTTCTGGGGATCTGAAACCTGCGATCGAATGTGGCTCAGCAACATGTAACCATCCATTTCAGGCATCCCAATATCACTCACAAGTACATTGGCTTCTAGCCGCTCCAGAGCTTGCAATGCCTCTTTCGCAGATGCCACAGCCGTGACGCTCGCCCCCGCTTTCTGCAACACAAAATCAACTAATTCTCGCGTATCTAGATCATCATCAACCACTAAAATGCGTAAGCCAGCCAGGGGTGAGCAGCCAGGATTGAGGAGCAGGGAGTGGTTGTTCCTAGGACTCATGGGCGCAGGTTTGGTTGATCCGATCGGCAATCTGACGACAAACGTAGATCCCTGTCCTTCGCCAGCACTCGTTGCCCAAACCGTGCCGCCATGAAGTTCAACCAGATGGCGGACGATCGCCAAGCCCAACCCTAACCCGCCAAACCTACGGGTTGTTGCGCTATCCTCCTGACGAAAGTAGTCAAAAATGTAGGGCAAGAATTGGGGATCAATCCCCTTGCCGGTGTCATAGATAGTGACTTGGGCACACTCGACGGGAACCACGATAAAGGATGAGGACGGAGAAAGGGGAATCGCGGGATAGGACGATTCCTGCTTACGTTCTCTGCGTCCAACCTGCTGATCTCCAGTCTCCGCTTGTCTGCGTTCGTCTACCCGGATCCGTTCTAGCTTAATTTCCACTCGCCCCCCCAAGGGGGTGAATTTAATCGCATTAGACAGCAAATTCCAAATCACTTGCTGTAATCGGTTGGGATCCCCAAGAACCTGAAATTTTGAATTTTGAATGGAAAATTTGGAATTTCTAACCTGTTCGTGGATTTCAGCAAACCCTAAGTTCTGCCTGGAATCATGCAATTCGCCATCTATAATCTCAAACTTAAAATTGATCGCCTTTGTTTCTGCTGCCAAACAAACCGTTTCCATGGCTGCTTCGATCGTGGATATGAGATTGACCGAGCAGACATTAAGGCTGAGTTTTCCCTGCAGAATGCGGGAGACATCAAGCAAATCTTCAATTAGTTGCGTTTGTAATTTGGCGTTGCGTTCGATCGTTTGTAAGGCTTGAGCCGTTGCCCGATCGTCTAGCTTACGATGTTGCAACAGCCTGGACCAGCCCAGTATGGGATTGAGGGGCGATCTCAACTCGTGGGAAAGTACCCCTAAAAATTCATCTTTGATGCGATTGGCCGCTTCAGCCTGAGTCCGGGCAAGTTGTTCTGCTTTGTATAACTGCGTGTTTTCGATCGCGACGGATGCCATCTGAGCAAGCTGCACCAGAATATCTTCATCAGCTTCTGTAAAATCACCCTCGTACTTATCGGATAGCTGAATAAAACCAATATTTTGACCATCGCGCCCGGTCAGAGGTGCAGCCAACCAACCGCGAATGGGAGGATGCTTGCCCGCTTCTTGACCAAACCCACACCATCGAGGATGGCGCTCTAACTCTGTTTGCGTCATTCGCATGGGCCGGTTGAGATGGCAAATCGAGGCATAGATGCCAGAACCATCTGGCTCCGCATTATAGTCCAGCCAGGCTGCATACTTGTCCGAAAGATAAATCGCGTGGGTAGCTTCTGCCCAGTTTTGATTGACTACCAAACTGGTTGAAGCTTGATGCGCTCCAATAATCTCGTGCGCCTGATCTGTAATGACCTGCAACACTTCTTCAACCGACAGCATGGAATTCATCACCAGCGCTGCTTCTGTCAAACCTCGTAGCTGGTTAGCATACTGCTGCGATCGCCCTAATAACTGCTCCCGTTCCGCCTCAATTTCTTTAGTACTGGTAATATCCGTTAGTAACCCGTCCCAAATAATTGAGCCATCCATTTGCTTTTCGGGCCGAGAAACCATTTGAATCCACTTGGTTTGACCGGAGGGCACCCCAAACCGCCCTTCCCAGTGAATTGGTTGCTCGGTTTGGGCTGAAATCGAAATAATTTCCCGCAGGGAAGGCAAATCCTCTCCGCAAATCAGGTTCCAAAAGGTGTTCACGTCCTGCTGAATGATTTCAAAGTCCAGCTCAAACAGGCTACGGCAACTGAAACTGATGTAGGGCATGGCATCAGATCCGTCCGGATGCCTCAGATAGCGGAAAATGACGCCCGGCACATTAGTGGCTAATCGTTGAAACCGGGCTTCACTCTGACGTAACGCCTTTTCTACGCACGCCTTTTCAATCGCCATCCAAACCCGATCGCCCACCTCTTCCATCACACAAATCTCCTCTGGGGACCAATTGTGAGGATGCCGATCGTGCAACATCAGGAGGGCAACCAAATGATCTTGCTGCCTCAAAGGAACACCCAGCATCGCTCTTGTTTCAATTGCCGCAAACGCTGATTGATTGGCCCGCGCATCAGTCTGGATGTCTTCAACGATCAGGGTTCTGCCCTGTTTCAGGACTGAGACAAGGGCAGAACCCAAGTCATTTAAGCGATGGGTTCCGACAATACTGGCAACCCCATCACAGAAATCCCGATCGATGATCAGGGATTCCTGGGCAGCATCAATATCCCCATAAATACAGCGGGTCACGTTCAAATAGCTACCCACGGTTGAGACAACCACCTCGATAATTGCCTGGGGATCATCCATTACCTGAATCCGATCGTGTAACTCTAAAAGGAACCGTTGCAGTCTCTCCGTCACTTTGCGGTCATTGATATCGGTGGTTGTTCCAACCACCCGCAGGGGTTTTCCATCCGGATCTCGCAGAATAAAGCCTTGATCTAGTACGTATACGTACTGGTTGTGCTTATTCCGTACCCGGTATTCAACCGCGTAGCGATTCCCAGCTAGCAGATTGGCCCTGATCAGCTCACGGGCAAAGGGTAAATCGTCGGGATGAATTTGTTCGATCCACCACTCCCGGGTTGGTTTAACTTCCCCAGGCAAATAACCGAAAATGCGAGTTAGTCCTTCCGTCCGCTCAACTAAATCTGTCGGAATATTCCAGTCATAAATCATGCAATCAACCGCTGCGGCTGCCAGTTCGAACCGCTCTTTCTCAGCATAAAATGCCTCCTCTGCCTGCTTGCGATCGCTGATTTCATAGGCAGTTCCTAAAATCCGTTGCGGCAAACCAGCGGCAGTTCTGCTAAACACAATTTCCCGCCCACTAAACCATCGCCACTGCTCATCGCCCCCCCGCATC
>JBAUTA010001055.1:0-1737 GCA_049581985.1 Kovacikia sp. | reverse complement strand
AGAATGCGGCGGGCGCGCTCGGCCCACTTTTGGGCGATTACTAGACCGGCTTCAATGGTTTTGCCCAGACCTACCTCATCAGCTAGCAGTGCCCCCCGAGATAGTGGTGACTGGAAAGCAAAAAGTGCTGCATCGACCTGGTGGGAGTTGATGTCTACCTGTGCCCCGGCAAAGGTACCTGCCAACTTTTCTAGCTTGTCTGACGAGAACCGCTTGGTTAGTTCATAGGCAAAGTATTTAGCGTGGTAGTCGGTTAAATACATGAACTGTCTTTAGGGGAGCGCCAAACTGAGCAGGTTCAACTTTACTATCCGTCACCCACCCTTTATATCTGGAAAACGTTGAGAATGTTTCAACCTTTAGGTTTTGGCTTTAGCCTACAAGCCAGATGAGCCCTAGCCTCCTTTCCGGTTCTCCCTGCCAATCAGTTAGTTATAGCGGATTACTTCGATGGCTAAGCAGGGCTTGAATTAGCGGGCAGTAAATGATGTATTTGAACTACCCGCAGCCGCAAACGCTCATAGCTCAAAAAAACAATCCAGTCCCACCTTGTCGCTTCACCCACAGCCCGCCAGTACTTTGGATGCTGGCCGCAGATAAAAACATTCCCTTAATCAATGCTCTTATTCAAGCCGGCGTCAAGCATGAGGATTTTGAGACCTGGCGACTCAAGGGTAGATTAGGGTGAAGGCAAATGCATTGATAATAGTTGCCAGGTTAGTATTGTGTCCCTGATGACAAGTAGTAAGTCACCGTATAGAAGCCTATGGGAGATACAAGATTCGAACTTGTGGCATCCTGCTTGTAAGGCAGGCGCTCTACCGCTGAGCTAATCTCCCGTTGTTTGCTATCAAGCACAGCAATTTATTGTAACAGGACTGCTGCGCTCCTGCTACGATTTTGGAAGAATTGCCTATGGATTGCCCATGCCCTCTGGTCGAACCCATGACAGCATTACTCTGTGGAGTCTTCCCCTGGTTGCCGCTTTGACCTTTGACCGCACCCGGAGCAGTAGCCTGACATTGATGGTTTCTGGTGGCTTCCTGTTTGGTGGGCTGATGTTTGGTCCAGATCTGGATATCTATTCTCGCCAGTATCTTCGTTGGGGGCCACTTCGCTGGATTTGGCTACCCTATCGGCAGAACATGCGTCACCGTTCTTTTCTATCTCACGGTCCGATCGTGGGGACAGGGTTGCGCGTGTTGTATTTGATCACCTGGCTGGGGCTGTTTGGGCTGGCCGCAATCCTGATTAGTGCGATCGTCTGTCAACTTGTTGGCAATCGCGATAACGGGCAAGTTCTGGCTCAAAATTTACTGAATGGGAGTGTTGCTTGGGTGGGGCGATCGCTCCAGCAAAACTCAGCGGAGTGGATTGCCTTAGCCATCGGGCTAGAATTAGGGGCCATCAGCCACTCTCTGAGTGACTGGGTAGGCTCAGCCTACAAACGGTTGAAAAATCTTCGCTCCCGGTCTGTGAAGCCACCCAGGTTGAGTCCGCCCGCCTATAGTCAATCCGATTTACTAGAAAACTTGCCCGAAGAATGTGCTCAGGAGGAACCGATTCCGATGTCCGATCGGTTGCCGCCCTCTCTTCAGAAAACGCCGCCGCCGCAACAGCCAGAGGTGAGATCGTCCAATCAATCAACACCTCCGATCCCTCCCCATCTAAAGCGTGTTCCCCGGTTACCGCCCTTTGATCGATGAGCAGCAGTGTTGCAGCGCAGAGGGAACGGAG
>JBAUTA010001054.1:0-1743 GCA_049581985.1 Kovacikia sp. | reverse complement strand
CGCTCTGCATTGGGAAAATCTCGGAAAGGGCGATGTCGAGGTTGTTTGGGCACTATGCGTTTCTAGTCTCTGAGTTCCTTCCCCAGCATAGCTTTGTTTAAAAAGTAATGATTAGACACTAAGGGATTCTGAGTGGCACGATAAATTCGCTGTCTCAGGTTCCTGACACGTTTCTTGGTGAGCTTCCAGTTGATGTCAGCCCAATTCTGAAGCGGTTTCCCTGTTCCGATGTCTTTACAGACTCTATCTTTCACAGGAGATTCGGTTCCTTTACCTTGAGTTATCGTCGATGACCTGCTGGAAGTCTGCCGTCTTTCAACGTGGGGCAAAGTTAGAACCCCTATCTCCCGCATTACCAGGAGCCTTCGCTTTCTCCAGCATCCTTTACCCCCTGGATAGTTGTACATCCCTTACGGTTTGCCTACTCTGACCTGAGCCAGAGAATCCATTGGGCTTCTGTAGTTCCGTGTGTTTGAGATGCGTCCGGGGCGGGTTCCGTCTAAACTCCGATGGGGATAGGATCTGCCGCTCAACGGAGTAGCGAGCCGTTGAGCCACCCATTCACCTTTTGGTCTCAGTGTGTCAGCCTGATTTCACTGACTGCCCAAATGACGAAGCTTCAAATGACAGTTCAGTTGCCTTAACCCTGCCGGACTTCCCCTTGCTCCTTCCCGGTTTGAGGCTACCAGGTTAGGCTACTTTCGTGGTCTGCATTCCACTGGATTCATTACTTACTACCAGTGTGACCGGAGTCAGTGACTCTTTTACGTGGGGACAGTGGGACAGATTCCACTGGGAGAGTTAGCTCTCCACTCACTTGGGAGGATTAACTACAATCCTCTAACACTCGACTTTCTACATCGCACCGCTACTTTTGGGCCATTAACGCTTTCGATCTAACGGCTGGCGCGTCACAGGACGGCGATACACTTTGAATCCTAACCCGTAGCGTTCAAATCCGTTCCGTGTGCACGCGCTTGTTAGACATTTTGAATGTGATTTACCTTGCAATAATTATTTACGCTAATACCTATATCAGAAATGTAATCTATTAGATTTTTTCTATAATCTATCACAAAATTGCGACATGACATTTCAGGAAAATGACTGCCTTTATGGTCGAATGCATTTAATTTAAAACCCACGTCGATTAGGTTTCCAGGAGCAACTATAAGATAGAAAGTTGTATTTAATAACCTCTGATGCTTAATAGTATTAACAAAACCAGAAACATATAAAAATTCTACCGAGTTAGACAAATTATTGATGTTATTAATTATCTCATCGATATACCTCTTCTTTACGGGTTCAAGAGTTAACCCTACTAACTTGGTCTTGATTTTATTAAGATCGACTTTTTCCCTGCTGAAGTGCTCAGTTTCAGGAAGCAAAGGCTTCAGGACTATTTCATTAATTACTTGTGCAAAAACATCTGCTAATGAATGAAGATTTGAAGCAACAGATTCAACATAAATTTCCACTTCAAGCTGAGTCTTAATAAATTGGACAGACCCAAGTCTTAATGTTAGATCTTCGACAAAAGTAAAACGTTCTACAAGAAAGAGTATTCGATCTATCTTACTTCCGACTGATGCTACGTAAACAGCAGCATTATTTGTTGCATACTTTGGACAAAAATTTAATAGTTCCTGAGACTTCCAAGTTTTATCACTCGCCAATTCAAATCTGAAGTGCAACACCTAGAAGTCTTTCACTGAAGGACTCATAGAGATAGTCTGATGT
>JBAUTA010001053.1:0-2188 GCA_049581985.1 Kovacikia sp. | reverse complement strand
CCATTGAACCTGCCCACCCTGCTACAAGCGCAGTGTGCATCAGGTGTGTTGCAATCAATCGTCCCGGATCATTAATCAGGACTGTGTGAACTCGGTACCAGGGTAGTCCCATCGACTACGCTCCTCCTTTTGACTAGCTCTTGTTCAACGCTTTCTTAAGCATTTTATTAAAACGCCTGACATTGGTAAATGTACCAGGTCAGAGGCTACTTCCAACCCTACACTTCTCAATCCATCACCCAACTAGACCCCGCCATTAAGGTAGAGCAGCTATTTGACAAGATATGATGAAAATGAAAGTGTATAAAGAAGTGTAACCAGTGTGAGAGGCTAATGCAAGCGACAGATTCATCTACTCCAAGTCAAAACTCAGAGACGACAACCATCAAGTTCATCAAGGAAAATCGGGAAGTGGTTGTCGCAGATGGGGCTAATTTAAGATTTAAAGCGCTTGAGAATGGTGTTGACCTGTACACCTTTGTCGGCAAAATGACGAATTGCGGGGGTTATGGTCAATGCGGCACCTGTATTGTGGAGATTGTTGAAGGGATGGAAAATCTCTCGCCGCGTACTGAGGTTGAGAACCGTAAGCTTAAGCGGAAACCAGAAACCTATCGGCTTGCGTGTCAAACACTTGTTAATGGATCCGTAAGTGTTAACACCAAACCGTAGTGGTATCCTAGTTTTGTCAATACCGAGATAGTTAATGGGAAGGTTTTATGCCAGTCAACGATTTAGGATTTATCGCAAGCATCCTATTTGTACTAGTTCCGGCTGTTTTCCTACTGATTCTCTACATTCAAACAGCAAGCCGTCAGGAAAATAAGGACTCATAAGCTGTTCGCTCAAGATTAGGTTAGATTGGGTTGCTTTTTTGACATCTTTGACATCAGAGGCATATGATGCCTCTGATGTTTTGCATTCAAGAATCAACTTTTTTCTCAGAGTTGCGAGTGTTGGAAGATTTTAATACGATCGCCGCGAGGTCCCCATCCAGGGAAGGGCCCAGGTTGGTTAATAGTTGCTGTAACTTCATACGGTAGATGTAGGGCCAGCCGCCTGATAATTCAATGTCTTTTAGCAGGTTGTAAAGAGCCTGACGATTATCTGGTAGAGACTCCTGGAAGAGGCTATCCCGAATCTCCTGATGAAGGCTCTCTAATGTACGCAAAAGCGCCAAGAGGGAGAGGGTATCTCCCTGGCAGCCTTCTGCTAACTGCAAGATTGTGTCTGAAATTGCTTGCAGTTTAGGTTTGAGCTGTTCTGTCTCGATATCTCTGCCATCATTCATCTAAATAATCCCTATATTCCCTAGCAGCAACGATGAGTCTAGCCTGACGAAAAATTAGATAGTCAGAGGACAAAAAATCCTCATAAAAGCTTCCCGTAGGGAAATAATTAAAAAGCGCACCGGGCTAGATTCCTAAGCTAACTCAGGTATTTTGCGTTATGAAGAGCTATTCCCCAGATTTTTATCTGTTCTTCATTTATCTGTAAAGGCATTAAGTGGGTTTAAGTGTTGCTACGGCGACATTTTGGTACGCCACTTCGCCAAAAGAGTAACCCTCTACCAAGCATTGATAGTAGGATTTTCTATATTTGGATAGTGTTCTTTTAGCAGCCCTTTTAGCAGAATAGAATTGCTGGCAGGTATAGCTTTTCGATTCTGAAACCGATCAATTCACAGGATGTGAAACATCTATGAAATATTTACATAAGATGCAAATCCCGTCAGAACAACTCAAAAGAAAAGGAGATTTCCTTTAGAACTAATTAGTCTGCAAAGGATCTGAAGTCTAGGAGCAGGGATATTTTGTCATCATTTTAGTAGTCAGCCAAGGAGTCTTGTAAAAATAAATTGAGCAGCTTTCTGAAAGAAGTGACCTCGACACAGATATCCCAGATATTTTTCTGAGCAACTTATTCGTACAAGACTCCTTAGTGTCAAACCTTCCCCTTGTATCTTCAGAGGTAGGTAACCCGTCTGCCCCTCGGTGAATAAAACACGAACTCCACTGCATTTAGCGGTGGTTGAATCAACGGGTGGATTGGGGCGAACCCTGGTTTCTGGATTGCAACAGGCGGCGATTCCAGTTGCGACCCTTGCGGTATCTGCGGAGCAGCGCGCGAACCCTCGAAAAGTAAAAGGATTTGCGACAGCTCTGGGCAAAGCCAAGACTGACAAACT
>JBAUTA010001052.1:0-2453 GCA_049581985.1 Kovacikia sp. | reverse complement strand
GGGCAGCGGCTCTCATGACTGGACTGTTTTTGGGCAACAGGACAGGACGAGCCCTGCCCTTAATCTTGAGGCGACTTTGCACGGCTGGATGGGTGCTGCGGGCAATATGCTGCTGGAGTAGTTGGGCAATTTGGTCGGGATCTTGGTCGGGTACGAGGCGTATACTGAATCGTGCTACACCAGAACTGGGAATGACCGATTTCCCCCCTGGGCCAACGTATCCTCCGGCTAAACCATTGATGGTTAAAGCAGGGCGAATCGTCATCCGTTCGTGCAAGTTATACCCTGCTTCACCCCAACCCATTGGCAAATCCAGCTCTGTCAAAATTTGCCGATCGCGTTTGCAGGCGCAGTGGAGTTGCTGGCGTTCGGCAGTCGCTAGCGATCGCACATGCTTGTAAAAACCAGGGATGGCAATTCTTCCCGTGCGATCGTGCAATCCGGTAACCATTTCACTTAAAGCTTGGAGGGGGTTCAGAACCGCCCCACCATAACGCCCGGAATGCAAATCGTGCTTTGCGCCGCGTACTTCCAGTTCACAACTGAGGTTCCCTCGCAATCCGTAAATAATGGATGGTTTGCCAGGTGCCAGCATTTCGGTGTCGGATACGAGCACCCCGTTTGCCTGTAGGCGATTGCCCTCTCGCTGCAAAAACGTGGACAAGCTAGGACTGTTGATTTCTTCTTCGCCTTCTAACCAAATTTTGATGTTGAGGGGTAAGCGTTGGGTGGTTCTCAGGTAACTTTCGATCGCTTTCAAATGAATGAATAACTGCCCTTTATCGTCGCTGGCTCCTCTGGCGTATAGTTTGTCGCCAATGATGGTGGCTTTGAAGGGAGGGGTACGCCATGCTTTCACTGGATCAACTGGCTGCACATCATAGTGTCCATACAGCAGGAGGGTGGGTTTCCCTGGTGCCTGCAACCAATCGGCATAGACACTGGGATGCCCACGGTTGATAGCAGGAAGAATCTGGACATGCTGCAACCCAATTTCTGCTAAGTGACGGGCTAACCAGTTGGCACAGGCTTGAATATCTTGGCGGTGCTGAGGTTGGGCAGAAATGGTGGGAAAGGCAATTAGCTCCGCCAGTTCAGTCAGCCAGCGCGATCGCATCTCTGGTCGCTGACTGTAGCGCAGAGGTGGAATGGTTGCGGGTGGAGATCCAAGCATCATCATTTAAGGGTTCTGGCTAGATTTGGGTCGCTTGCGATGGCTGGGCTGGCGGTCATGTTAAGGTGTGGAATATGGCATGGTCGATCGTTGGTCACGTATACATCGCCTGAAATAATCCAATGGTTACAACACTCCTGACTCCCCCCACTGAATTGATCCACCTCTCTGGGATTAGCTGGCAGACTTATGAGACGCTGCTCCGGGAATTGAGCGATCGCCGTCTGAGGCTGACTTACAACCGTGGCGACTTAGAAATCATGGCTCCTTCTCCAGAACATGAGTTTGGCAAAAAGATCTTGGGTCGTTTTGTAGAAACCCTGGCTGAAGAAACAGACCTTCAGATTTATCCACTCGGTTCAACCACCTTCAAACGTCCTGAACTGAGTGGCGCAGAGCCAGACGAATGCTTTTATATTCGCCGAATTGGGGCTGTGCGAGGGAAAAAAAGACTTGACCTGAATGAAGACCCTGCACCAGATTTGGTTGTGGAAATTGATGTGACGAGTAGTTCTCAAAATCGCCTCCAGGTTTATGCCGATTTGGGTGTGGCAGAAGTTTGGATCTATAACGGGGATACATTGACGGTAAAACAACTGGTTAATGGAATTTATATCACCTCCGAAACGAGTCAATTTTTTGTCAGTTTGCCGATTTCAGACATTGCTGGATTTTTACAACAGGCGGAAACGATGGATTATCTGGAACTGGTGAGAGTTTTTCGGCAATGGGTGAGAAGTCAGCTTGGGAAATAAAGGGCGATACGTGCTTCGCACAGGCTTCGCCAACGCAGGTGGCGGATTGAGTGATTTGAGAGGGGCGATCGCATTTCTGAGATGGTAGAAACTGGTTGAATATGAGAAAATTAGGAGTCGAGTTCTTTTAACACGGGCTATGCAACAGGACGACGTACTAGTAATCTTGAGGCAGCACTGGAGCGATTTGAAGAACCTGGGTGTTTGTTCTTTATCGTTGTTTGGCTCTGTTGCACGCAATGAAGCCAAATCAGATAGTGATGTTGATATTCTGTTTGAACTTGAACCGCCCATTACCTTTGATCGCTATATGGATGTCAAACTTTACTTGGAAGATCAGCTTGGAACGCGAGTTGATTTAGTTAGTTGGCGATCGCTCAAGCCGCAAATTCGTGATGTTGTAGAGCAGGAAGCGATTCGTGTCGCGTAATATTCGTCTTTACTTAGATCTGGAGTTTGGCAAATTTGCAGCAAATTTTCGGTAGAGAAGTCCAATTTTAGCCCGAACTTGGGCAAAGCGGCAC
>JBAUTA010001051.1:0-2636 GCA_049581985.1 Kovacikia sp. | reverse complement strand
GGCGATAGCTATAAACGTAAATCAATAAGATGATGAAGTTTCAGTTAAGTTTGAGTTAAAATTAGTTTTCTAAAATTGAGCACAATCGTGGCAGCTAGGCGTCTGTCAAGACTGTCTTACAGGATTGAAAACCCTTGAAATATCCGAAATATGTGCTTTCTAGCTTTGAGTTACCCCACGCATCTATTCTGACGGACTGCCAAGGGGTTTAATAATTTTTTCTAACTTTTAAGTAGATAGGCTAAGTAGATAGGCGCAATTGATTACAGGCAGGGTGAGAAGGTACTACCTCTCCTTCAAAACTCGTCTTTAGCTTAACTACATCTAGCTACTTATGCTCACCAAGATTCATTCTCACCAATTTTTTTTCTAATGAAAACAGCAAAAAAGGATGAGCCAAAGTTGGCATCTCCAGCTAATCAGTCTTTGCAGCAATCTCCAACCTTGGGTGATTATGCCTATACGGTGATTGATACCCAATATCGGGCGATCGTTAAGCAAGAGTCAAAAGTCTTAGCGGACAAGGACTCTGAACACCTGCACCATATGCGGGTCAGTACGCGTAGACTACGGACTGCGCTGCAAGTATTTGGTGGCGTTATAGAACTGCCCAAAGTTGCCCAGGAAAAGCGAATTAGCTCCCTGGCAAAGGTATTGGGTAAGCTGCGAGATCTGGATGTGCAAACGGCTGATCTGCGGGATACCTACCGGCCCTCTCTCGACAAGGCTGAGCAGGCTTTGTTGGATAAGGCGATCGACGCTTTGCACCGGGAGCGCCGCAAAGCTTTTGCCGGAGTTAAAGATGCCCTAACACGATCGCGCTATCAGGATTTGAAAGCAGCCTACGAATCCTGGTTAATCAATCCCCGCTATACCCGTCTAGCTCTAATGCCGCTATTGCCACTGCTTCCCGATTTGCTCAGTCCCTTGCTCTCCAGTTTGCTGCTCCATCCTGGTTGGCTCATTGAAGCCTCTGATAACATTCCAGAGGAAGAAAATGAAATCCTGCACGACCTGCGGAAAACGTGTAAACACGTCCGCTATCAGGCGGAATTCTTTAAGTCTTTCTACAGCAATGACTTTCAGGATTGGATTGAAGATATTAAAGCAATTCAGGATTTGCTAGGAAAACTTCACGACAGCCAGGTTTTACAAGCAATATTGACGGAGCAGTTGCCAAAACATTCACAACTGCCCGGTCTACACGCATTAATTCACCAAACTGAGCAGGAAACCCTGGCTAACTGGGAGCCAATCCGACAAAAATATCTTGATCCGACTTCCCGGCGTCACTTACATCACATGCTGTTAGAGTTCACTTCTACCGCTACACCTCCCAAAGCTCCTAAGTAGGTAGCTCTAATTAATTGTAAGAAGGGGGAGTGGGGGCTGCGCCCCCAGGCAAGAGGTTCCACCCCCTCCACCCCCAAACTCATCTTTTATTTAATTGCGCCCAGCTACTTACCAGGTAAGGTCAGCAGGTTAAGGAGTTGGCAACTAATTAGGGTTCGTCCTCAGGCAACTCAGGTTTGGGGCGGTTTGCCTGATCCAGCAAAGTCTGTTTTGACTGCTTAAGCTCCTGCCACAGTTGCTTAATTTCCTTGTAGGCATCTTGGGGAGAAATTTTCCCACCCGTTTCCAACCCACAGATGATAGAGATTCGCTGGGCAAATTCTTGCAGGTTAGCATTGAAGGTTAAATGCTCTGGCGTGAACTCTCCCCGGTAGCTGGCAGTGGGGTAGAGAAACTGTTCTTTGCTCTTGTCTGCACTATCTGGCACAGAAATCCTCCCAAAAGTAGAGCTGTTACTGATCAAAACCGTGTCGGAAATTTCTACTAAGCTTTCCGATTCACCCATTCAATCTTAATTACTCTCTGGAGGTTCTGCTAGTGTCGGCGGAAACTTAGAAGGGGGAGAGGGAGGGGGGAATAGGGAATTAAGAATTGAAAGGTAAGAGAAACCTCAAGCTTCAGCGGATCTTTTCATCGGGTAACCGGACCATTCCCCTATGTCTCTTTCGCTTTTCTTTTCTACTTATTCTTTTCTGCCTTCTCTACTCTAATGAGGACTAGGGGCGGAATAGTGACTTAAAACCTCCTGACCCCAGCGAACTAATTGTTCGGGTCCTTCCATCATCAGGAGGTAGCGCCCCTGGTTAAGGTGATGCCGATAAATGCTGGCAGTGCTACCTTCACCCAAAAAACCAAACAGTGCGCCCATTACCCCACCACAGATGCCACTCAAGATGCCTGTTGAAAAAACGACGATTAAGATGAGGTTTGGATCGATTTTTCCAAACAGCAAAACCACCAGGCAAACCACAGCCCCAACCATGGATGAAACTGCGGCATAGCTACGGGCTTTACGTGCAGCAATCTGAGTAGGTTGCATCAGCCCTACCCGTTCGGGACTACTGTACCCCTCACCCACGATCGCCAGATGTTCTGGAGAAATTCCATGATAGTGGAGCAACCGATAAGATTGGAATGCTGCTGCTTCATTTGCAAGGACAACAACAGCGAGATGGGTTTGGCGACGGGTCAGAGTCGCTCTTCGCAAGAATCGTGAAATCTTCACAAACTTCAGCGGGGTGGGAGGAGATGGGTGAATCTTGTTTGCATTCTAACCCTAGTTT
>JBAUTA010001050.1:0-12587 GCA_049581985.1 Kovacikia sp. | reverse complement strand
ATTTGAGTTGAACGAACATGAGTCAACTGCCGTCTGAGTTACCAACCATTTGGCGCGTTCCCGATGCCCTGTGGCACAAAATTGCCCCAGCCCTGATGGTCAACAAACCTCGACTCAAACCGGGTCGTCCCCGGCGTGCCGACCGTCCCATTTTTGATGCCCTGATTTATCTGGCCCGCAGCGGATGCCAGTGGGAAGCCTTGCCCAAAGAGTTTCCACCCAAATCAACCGTGCATGACCGCTTGCAGGAATGGTTGGAGCACGGGTGTCTCGAAGCGGCGTGGGCGATTTTGTTGACCGAGTATGATGGCATGATCGGGATTGAGTGGCAGTGGCAATCGGCCGATGGGTGCATCGTCAAAGCACCTTTGGGCAACCGCACGGCAAAGGGGCAACCCCAAGCCACCGGAGCCAATCCCACCGACCGAGGCAAGTCGGGGTCCAAGCGCCACCTGCTCACCGATGGCAAGGGCATTCCGTTAGCGGTGGTACTCAGTGGAGCCAATCGTCATGACATGAAGAAATTGGCAGACTTGCTCGATGCCAAAGTGGTGGAAGCTCTTGGACCAGAAGAGGTCAAACCACATCTTTGTTTAGACCGGGGCTATGATTACGACGATTGCTACCAGACGGTGACGGTGCGTGGCTACCTTCCCCATATTCCCCAAAAAGATGCTCCGATCCCAGCTCCCACTGACCCGAACCGCCATCCTCCGCGTCGTTGGGTGGTGGAAGTGGCCCATTCCTGGTTCAATCGTTTCCGAGGCATTCTGATTCGTTGGGCAAAATCAGCCCCAGCCTATTTAGGATTTATTCAAGTTGCGGCATGTTTGATCGTTGGTCGTAAACTCCTAACATTTTCCGGATAGGTTCTTAGACCCCTAGCCTAAATTCTTCTGAATTGACTGCATAGCCGCCGCTAGCGACGCTATTTGCTGCTTAACGGCGGATAGTTCGTCCTGCGGGTTGGGCGGCTTTAAGAGGCTTTCTAGCGCGATTATGGTCACCTTGGATCGATCGCTTCCCATTTCGGCTGCTTTTTGGTCTAGTAGCTCTGCCAGGTCGGGGGGTATCCGGACGCTGAGTAGGGGATTTCCTTTCGCCATAAATTAGCCCAAATTTGTATGACAAACCTATTTAAAGGGTGATGACAAATTGTGAAGGGGTGATGACAAGGGGTGATGACAACGGTGTATGACAAAGTGATGACAAATCGGGGTGTTGGTGCTGACACATGGGGCGGGTTTTTCGGGTGGGTTGCTCGTCATTCTGGCTGGATCAAGGGCACATTCCGGGCACAAAAACGGATACAATCACCTTGGTTAGTCGTAGAACCTATACAGCACAAAGCTTCTAAAATTAGCGCATCGGACTCTTAATCCGCTGGTTCTGGGTTCGAATCCCAGGTCACCCATTGAAGGATCGCCGTTACGCTTACACTTGCGACGTCAATAGTTCGATCAAGTGTAACGGAGTGGTAGGCTGTCTCTCTCAAAAACGGGGAAGATCTGGGGAAGATGGGGAAGCCACCGAATAAGGATCCGCAAGCGTTGGCGAGTACTGGCGAAATCCGACCTGGGAGTCTGACGGGTTTGACAGGTTTGAAACCTATAATGGGTTGTGTCCACGGATGGAAGATGTCAGCTCGACGAACAAGTCTCAAAAATTTGTCCAGATGTCAGCTCCAACCTCGCAAACTGGACTGAGGCGATCGCCTTATCTCTACTGAATATGCCAATTTCCTGGTAAGCTTCACCATCCAGGGTCAGCACCATCACCGTTTGAGCCACCGGATCTATCAGCCAGTATTCTGGAACCGCGATCGCTGCATATTGTGCCCGTTTGCGGATGTAATCTCTATCTCGATTGGCCTTGCCGAGGCTGACCACTTCCGCAATCAGTCGGGGTGGAGGCATGTCTAGAGTGATGGTCAGGCGTCGTTGGGACAACTCCAGGTGTTCGGGGCGTAGAACAACCAAATCGGGGTAATGGTTGGCAGCATCGTTGAGTTGCAAGACAGGAACTTGCAATTCTAATGAATGGATTTTGATCAGGCGAAGCGGAGCCACCTTCGCTGCCACAAGTAGGAACTGAAGATAATTTGCAATCCAGTTATTGGGTTCTGATTCAGGTGGCAGTTCCACTAATTCCCCATGAATCAATTCGTAGCGCCCTTCCCGATCCATGTCATCGCTGTAGGACAAATACTCCTCAAAGGATGTGAATTTTACCTTAGCTTGGGTCATGCCACTTTCGCCACAGACGCTGCTCTGATTTTAACGCAGGAGCAGAAACAGCAAAATCGGGGAAGAATTGGCGCGAACGAAACAGCAGATCCCCAGGATCTTCTGACCTGTCACTGATCCCCCCACCCCTCTATTTCATTGAACTGCAACCTGCTATAGGAAGCGATGATCGGGGTTATGTTGTTCCCATTCCCCATTCCAGAACAATTTGAGGAACTCGTGAGGAACAAGGGGTTGGACAGTACCATAGTCATTACGGCTGAAATTGGTTGCTATTCAACAAGGTGACATGAAAATCCTGGTTGTAGAAGATGATGCACTGACGGCTGAGGCGCTCGTTGCAACTTTAACTCAGCAGAACTACACGATCGAGGTTGCTCGCGATGGGCAGACAGCCTGGGAGTTGGCAGAAGCCTTTGCCTACGACTTGATCATGCTGGATGTGATGTTGCCCAGGCTGGATGGCATTAGCCTCTGCCAACGGTTGCGATCGCGGGGCTACCAGATGCCGATTCTACTATTGACGGCCCATAACAGTAGCCATGACAAAGCGGTAGGCTTGGATGCAGGAGCCGATGATTATGTCGTCAAGCCCTTTGACCCAGAAGAGTTAACCGCTCGGGTGCGGGCGTTGCTGCGGCGAGGTGGAGTTGCCACATCCCCGGTGCTGGAGTGGGGCAATCTGCGGCTTGACCCCAGCATGTGTGAGGTGAGCTGTGCCAATCAATTGCTGCCGCTGACGCCTAAGGAATATGCCCTGTTAGAGTTATTTCTGCGAAATCCCCAGCGGGTCTTTAGCTGTGGCATGATCCTGGAACAGCTCTGGACTTTTGATGAGATCCCCAGTGAAGAAGCTGTTCGGACTCACATTAAAGGGTTGCGGCAGAAGCTAAAAGCAGTCGGGGAAGGCAATTTGGTTGAGACGGTCTATGGCATTGGCTATCGGCTGCAGGCGGAGAAGGCCACAGGCAAAGGGCAGCAGGCACAAGCTAAAAAGGATACTTCGGATGCCCCTGCGATCACGGGTGAACTGGTTGAGCAGCAAACGCGCACTACGATCGCGGGCGTCTGGGAAAAATTTCAGGGACGGATTGATCAGCAGGTTGCGGTCTTAGAACAGGCGATCGCAGCCTTGGAGGCAGGATTGCTGGAGCCGTCCCTAAAGCACCAGGCAATTCAGGAAGCCCATACCTTAGCGGGAGCCTTAGGCACTTTTGGTCTACCAGATGGCTCGAATCTGGCGCGGCAAATGGAGCAGGAACTGAGACTAAATGACTCCCCGGATCAAAGCCAGATTCAGAATTTGCGCCAATTAGGAATGGCCCTGCGGCAAACGGTTGAGCGATCGTCCCCGGATCACGCTCCCCCATCGATGGCAGTCGCGAGTGAGCCAGATCCCCAGCCAGTCCCACTCGCTCAAGCCAGGGTGATGGTGATCGATGATGACCCCAAGATTCTCGCCCTCCTACAGAAACTTCTGGCACCCTGGGGGTTGGCGTTAACGACCCTGGAAGACCCGCGCCAATTCTGGGAAGCCTTGAGGACAAGTGCCCCTGACCTGCTGATTCTGGATATTGAAATGCCTTACACCAATGGCATTGACCTCTGCCAGGCGGTCCGCAATGATTCCCACTGGTGTGGGCTGCCCATTCTGGTGCTCACGGTTCACAACGATGCCAGCACGGTCAATCAGGTGTTTGCCGCCGGGGCAGATGATTTTGTCAGTAAGCCCATTGTCGGACCTGAACTGGTGACTCGCATCCTCAACCGTCTGGAACGAGTCAAACTGCTTAAACATTTGGGGGCTCTGCGTCAGGCTGATCTGGCAGAGCGTCAGCAGGCCAAAACTTCTCTCCAGAAAGCCAAAGATGAATTGGAACTGCGGGTGGCGGAGCGAACGGCTGAGTTGGTCAGTGTCAACGAACAACTCCGGGCTGAGCTGAGCGAACGCAAACAAATTGAGGAAGATTTGCGGGTGTCCCAGGCTCGGTTTGCTGGCATTTTAGAAATTGCCGACGATGCGGTGATTTCGGTCAATAGTAGCCAATGCATCACGCTGTTTAATCAAGGGGCAGAAAAGATTTTTGGATATACCGCCCAGGAGGCGATCGGTCAACCCCTGGCTCTGCTCTTGCCGCTTCGCTTTATGGAAGCCCATCGTCAGCATGTGGTTGATTTTGCCCAATCACCCCGCGAGGCCCGCAAAATGGGCGAACGTCGGGAGATTTTTGGCCGTCGCAAGAATGGGGAAGAGTTTCCGGCGGAAGCCTCCATTTCTAAGTTGCAACTCAGGGGCGAAACCGTGTTTACCGTGATTCTGCGCGATACCAGCGATCGCAAGGTAATTGAACGGATGAAAGATGAATTTATCTCGCTGGTGAGTCATGAACTCCGTACCCCCCTGACCTCGATTCATGGATCCCTGGGGATGCTGGCAAGTGGGTTGCTTGATGCCCAGCCTGAAACTGGAAAACGATTACTGGAAATTGCGGTCGATAGTACCGAACGCCTGATCCGATTGATTAATGACGTGCTTGATGTGGAGCGCATTGAATCGGGTAAGGTCACGATGGACAAACAAATCTGCAAGGTTGACGATTTGATGACCAATGCGGCGAACGTCATGCAATCCATGGCGGAGAAATTTGGCGTCACATTATCAGTTTCACCCCTATCAACTGAGGTTTGGGCGGATAGCGATCGCCTCATCCAAACCCTTACCAATCTGTTAAGCAATGCCATCAAGTTTTCGCCCCAGGGGGCAACCGTGTTGATGAAAGCAGAAATAGGGACTGGGGACTGGGGACTGGGGATTGGGGAAGGCGCTGCTTCTCTGCCCTCCTCCCCCCTGCCGCCTGCCGCTATTCTCTTTACCATCAGCGATCAGGGACGGGGGATTCCGGCAGACAAACTCGAAACTATTTTTGAACGCTTCCAGCAGGTCGATGTCTCCGATTCTCGCAATCAAGATGGCACCGGGTTGGGCTTAGCCATCTGTCGCAATATTGTGCAACAGCACGGAGGCCGCATCTGGGTTGAGAGTGTTTTAGGGAAAGGCAGCACGTTTTACTTTACCTTGCCCATTAATGCGGAAAGCTGAGGGGTGAGTCGTCCCATCCTGGAATATAGCGATCCTATTTGGATGGTGATACCAATTTAAAAAATGAAAGTTGCAAATGGGGGTGTGGGGGCTTCGCCCCCAGCCAGGGGTTCCACCCCTGCACCCCGTCCCTAATCTGCCCTGTTCGCTATTAAAATTGGGATAATTCCCAGCAAAACCAGGCATCAGCTAAAAAATTTACATTTTCTTGTTGATTTAACTGGAGGCGTTTATCCAATTTGAAGGCTAAAGTAGGCGAAGAATTTTGTAATGTTAGGAACATGTTGATGAATATTTTGCACAGACGGATTACTTCGCTCTCCTCGATCGCAGCAATTAGTGTTTTAACCGTTGGCTGTAGTGAAAGCAAAGTTGCCCAGTGTAATAAAGTCAGCGCCGTTGTGAATAAGGCTGCCAGTGAAACCCAGGCGATTGGTAAGAGCGGTAATCCTGACAAAATGGCAGAGCTTTCTAAAGCCGCAGATACCGTTGATCAGTACGCTAAGGAATTAGAAGCGGTTCAGGTTCAGGATGACAAACTAAAAGGGTTACAAACCAGCTTCATTAAAATGTATCGGGATACAGGCAAATCCAGCCGCGAACTGGTCTCTGCTGCAAAGGCAAAAAACGTGCCCACGGTCAAAACCTCCCTCCAGTCTTTGCAAGCTGCTACCAGCCAGGAAAGCACCTTGGTCAACGAGTTTAATCAGTATTGTCGGGGGAAGTAAGGACATCTTTCGCTCAACTTGCTTACATCCCCGTCAATTGACAGAAGACTGTCCGTTTGCGGGGGCCATCCAACTCAAAAAACAGAACCGACTGGTAAGTTCCCAGCCCTAGCTTGCCATCCACGATCGGGATTACTTCACTAGTGCTCAACATCATTGCCATCAGGTGAGAGTGAGCATTTATCGGCTCATCCGCCGGAATGCCTACTCTCAGATGGAGATCGTTGTGGAGGTAAAGATCGTCCTCTGGGGCCAGCTTCCTCAAAAACGCCTTGACATCCTCCAGTAATCGTTCCTCATATTCATTGATCGCTAAAGCGGTTGTTGTATGTCGCGAGAAAATCAGCGCTTGACCATTGTGAATTGCGCTTGCAGCCATTAAGTCCCTAATTTGGGGTGTCAGGTTATAAACACAAATGCCAGGTTTGGTTTCGACTTCAATCATGTGATGGACGATCAACATAAGGAACCAAGTGCCATTAAACTAGGGATAATTGTTTGATAGGACAAAGGATTAAAGGGAGAGTGGGGCGTTGCCCCCAGTCAGGAGTTTCATCCCTGTACCCCATCCTAACCAATAGGGCTACGGCTAGAGATTAAATTTGCCCATATAGGAAATTCTAAATGTATAGGAAATTCTAAATATATAGGAAAATCCTACCTGTATATGAAATAAAGATGAAATAACGCGATCAAATTTGGATTGGAAAAGTGCTTCTTTCTCAGGGAAAGGCTTTTACAACTCCCTGTGTTCATAAGCAATTTAGCCCCCCGATAACGAACGAGTGGAAGCGGTTTCCCCACTCTAGCCGTTCGTCTTCTTACCTTTCTTACTTCTTCCTCTATCCCTTACACCTACCTCCACCCATGTTGATCGACCAACTCTTCAACATCGCTAATTTGTTTGTCCTTCCCTTTTGGATCTTGATGATTCTGCTCCCCAAATGGAGTGTGACTCGCCGGGTGATGGAGTCGCCGTTGCCTTTCGTGATCCTGGCGGGATTGTATCTATATCTTCTTTCTGGCACTATCACCGCTGAAACCGCCCAAACCCTTGCTAACCCCACGCTGGCAGATATCGCCCGCTTTTTTGGCGACGATCGGGCCGCTGCCACGGGCTGGACCCACTTCCTCGTGATGGATCTATTCGTCGGTCGTTGGATTTATTGGGAAGGGCAACGGACGGGCGTTTGGACGATTCACTCGATCGCCCTGTGTCTATTCGCCGGACCTCTTGGCCTCCTGTCTCACCTGGTGACCCAAGCGATCAGTCAGAAGTTTTTTCCGGGTAGCACAATATCCGAGCCAGTTGTAACCGAGGGTGAACAGGTGGGTTAGGAAGGTCGCCTTCCTCATCCATCCGGGGGAAGCACCAATCGCTTGAACAAGCCAATCTAGTGTTAGCCGTGGTAATTCTATCGAATTGCGAAACCACTATTTGGTCTGTGTCGGGTTGATTTTGTATGCGATTGAACTGGTTAAATCGACACTCTTTACTGGCTGCAGGTGCGATCGCCATTGCCTGTTTTCTCGCGGCTAACCTTGCTGCTGACAGTTTGAATTTGGGTGTCAAAGCATCACCCGTCTGGCCCCCCGCAGGCATTGCCCTGGCCTCGTTGCTGCTCTACGGACGACAAATGTGGTTGGGCATTGGGCTGGGAATGCTATTGTTCGCATTTTCCCTGGGTGTTTCCTGGTCAGTCGCTGGCGTCGCTGCTGCGGGCAGTACCCTGGGGGCGATCGCGGGTAATGAATTACTCCACCGGATTAAGTTTCGCCTGTCTCTGGGCAGTTTGCGAGATGTCTTGGGGTTTATTGCCCTCGCTGTTTTACTATCCCCTAGCATCAATGCAACCATCAGCAGCTTCAATGCTTGTTTTGCAGGGATCGAGCCCTGGGGGAATTTTGGCGCTCATTGGGGCACCATCTGGTTAGGAGATGGGATCGGCATTCTGGTAGTGACGCCCCTGTTGTTGACCTGGCTGGGTAAACCCTTGCCGGGACAACTATCGCTCCAATGGTTTTGGCAGAAATGGCAGCAAAATTTAGAGTTTCGCCAAAAAGCGATCGAAATTTTTATTTGGGCGATCCTGCTGGTAAGCGTGAGCTGGATTGTGTTTCAATCGCCAACCCAGACTGAAATTGCCCATTTTCCCCTGGAGTATTTACCCTTTCCGCTGATTTTTTGGGCAGCCCTGCGCCTGGGCCAACGGGGAACCGTCCTGGGCAGCCTGATCGTATCGGGAATTGCGATCTCCGGGGTTGTCCGGCATGGGGGGCCTTTCCTGGCAAAGACGAATGGGTCGGTATGGCAAGCCATATTTTCCTTGCAAGCCTTTGTTGGCATCATCACGATCACCGCTCTGGTTTTAGCCGCAGCGGTTGCGGAACGTCAGCAGGCGGTCGATCACTTGCTCAAAAGCAAAGAGCATTTTCGCAGCATGTTTGAAGGTGCTGGAATTGGCATTGGGCTAAATGATCTGAAGGGCAAGATCGTGGAAAGCAACCCGGTGTTACAGCGGATGTTGGCCTACAACCGCGAAGAACTGAGCAGCATGACCTTTGCTGAATTTACTTACCCTGAGGATCTGGCTGCTGATAAAGAAGGCTTGTCAGAAATGCTCGCTGGGCAGCGTCACTTATACCAGCTAGAAAAGCGGTTCATCTGTAAGGATGGGCAGCTTGTTTGGGTGCGCCAGACCAATTCCCTGGTGCGGGACGAGATGGGCGAACCCCTATTTATCGTTGGCATGGTTGAAGATATTACTGAGCTGAAACGGGCAGAAGAAAGCATTCAGCTCTATGCCAATATCGTCAAAAGTATGCAAATGGGGTTAATTGTCTGGCAGTTGGAAAACCTGAACGACCTCACCAGTTTCCGGCTAATGGATATTAACCCCGCTGCCAGACAAATTTTAAGCCTCACCGCCGATCCCCAGAAGTTGATCGGGCAACGCATGGTAGAAGTCTTTCCTGGACTGCTGGAAACCGCATTTCCTGGTATTTATGCGATGGTGATTCGTTCTGGAAAGGTCCGAGATCTGGGCGAAATTTGCTATGGGGATACGTTTCTGCCCGAAGGAGTTTATGCCACCAAAGCCTTTCCCTTGCCGAACCAATGTGTTGGGCTGGTGTTTGAGGACATTACCGATCGCAAGCAGGCAGAAGAGGCGCTGCAACAGAGCGAAGCCCGCTTTCGAGTGGTTGCCGAAACTGCTGCCTGCGCCTTTTTGCTCTACCAGGGCAGTCGATTGCGCTATGTTAACCCCGCAGCCCAGGCAATTACAGGTTACTCCCGCGACGAGCTGCTGTCGATCGATTTCTGGAACCTGGCCCACCCAGAATTTCGTGATTTGATCCAGAAGCGAGGGTTGGAGCGCCAGCAAGGAAAGGCGCTGCCAACCCGCTATGAAGTCAAGATTTTAACCAAATCCGGTCAGGAACGCTGGGTTGACTTAACCGCAGGGGTCGTTACTTTTGAGGGAAAACCAGCGGGACTGGCAACCGCCTATGACATCACCGATCGCAAACAGGCCGAAGCAAAGCTGCTAATGTCGGCTAATCGGGAACGGTTGATGGTAGAAATTGCATCGCGAATTCGCAGTTCGTTGAATCTGGAAGAGATCCTGCAAACTACCGTTGAGGAAATTCGGAAATTTTTACAGACCGATCGGGTTTTCATTAGCTACTTTGACGAGGCGGGGGGGTGCCAGGCGATCTCAGAATCCGTTGCCCCCCAATGGACCTCTATTTTGGGCTGGGAACCAGAAATTGATACGATCCAGGAAATTAAATCCACGTTTCAACCCGGTCGCGTTAACGTCGTCAACGACTCTAAGGAAATTGAAAAAACTCCTTTGATGCGTGAATGCAGCCATCGTTCCAATTTCAGGGCAGGCATGGGGATCGGCCTGAGGCTGAATGGGCAAATGTTTGGTGTTTTGATTGCCCAGCAATGTTCTGGCCCCCGTCAGTGGCAGTCGTTTGAGATAGGGCTGATGGAGCAATTGGCAACGCAAGTCGAAATTGCGATTCAGCAGGGACAACTGTATCGCCAGGTGCAAACCTTTGCTTCCAAGCTGGAGGGTCAGGTGGGGGAACGCACTGCTGAGCTACACCAACGCATGAAGGAACTGCAAAATCTGAATCAAGTTAAAGACCTTCTTTTGCACGCCGTTTCCCACGACCTGCGAACCCCGGTACAGGGCATGTTGATGGTGCTGAATCGGCTCAGGAGTAAGTGCAATGACAGCGAAATGGTTCCGGTTTCCCGTTCTATGTTGAATTTGATGATTCAAAGTAGCGATCATCAGCTCTACTTACTCAACTCCCTGCGCGAAAACCAGATTAGCAACGAGCCTGAGGTTCGGCTTACCTGCCAACCAGTCCATCTGGATCAGGTTTGGCAAACTGCCCTGGAATCCTTGCAACCGTTACTGAACACCAACCGGGCAACCCTGATCAGTCAGATACCCGCCGATCTCCCTTCTGTTAACGCCGATCCTACCCAACTCCAGGGTGCCCTGGAGGAACTCCTCTCCAACGCCCTCAAACATAACCCCCCCGATCTCACCCTCACCCTCAGCGCCTCAATCCTGACACTCGCCGATCTGCCGACCGTGCCCCCCCCTCCTACGTCCCCGCCCCCGATTCCCATGCTCCGCTGCGCCGTGACAGATAACGGCAATGGCATGAACCAGGCGACCTGCGATCGGCTCTTCAAACCCTACGTCCGGAGCCTGGATAACCCCAATCGCACTGGGATCGGGCTAGGACTCTACCGCTGTCATCAAATTATCACTGCCCATAGAGGGCAAATCGGCGTCCTGAGCCAACCAGGATCTGGGGCAACATTCTGGTTTACGCTGCCGCTTGCTGGAGGGGAAGAGGGGTGAGGAAGGGGAAGGGACATAGGGACAGAGAGCCAGAGAGCCAGAGGGACAGAGGAGGGGGTAATTTTATTCTTCCTTTATCCTGACCTTTTCCTGCTTGACTTTGTCCTCTTACTGCTTGTCCCCGTCAACCTTTAAACTCTTAATTATCCCAGTATTACTCTGAAGACTCTAAACCTAATCATGACGCTCCCCCTTCCAACCAACAATAGCCAGCGATTGCAGCTTGCACCCTTGGAGATGCCCACCCGTCTTCTGTTAGGACCAGGACCCTCCAACACCCATCCTACCGTCCTTCAGGCTATGAGCACTGAACCTGTGGGGCACCTCGATCCGGCGTTTTTGGCGCTCATGGATGAGATTCAGTCATTATTGCGGTACGTGTGGCAGACAGAGAACCTCTTCACCCTTGCCGTTAGTGGAACCGGCACGGCTGCGATGGAAGCAACGATCGCCAATGCCGTTGAACCCGGCGATGTTGTTCTGATCGGTGTCGCAGGGTACTTTGGCAATCGACTGGTTGATATGGCAGGGCGCTATGGTGCTGATGTGCGAAGCATTACCAAACCCTGGGGGCAGGTCTTCTCGCTGGATGAGCTCCGTTTAGCCATGGAAACTCACTGCCCCCGAATCCTGGCCTTGGTTCATGCCGAGACTTCCACTGGCGCACGTCAGCCCCTGGAAGGCGTGGGTGATCTGTGCCGGGAATTCGACTGTTTATTGCTGATCGATAGTGTTACTAGTCTGGGTGGGGTTCCCCTATTTCTGGACAAATGGGGGGTAGATCTGGCCTATAGCTGTAGCCAGAAAGGACTAGGATGTCCGCCTGGGGCTTCCCCTTTCACCATGGGTGCCCGCGCCTTAGAAAAGTTGCAGAAGCGTAAAACGAAAGTTCCCAACTGGTATCTCGATATGAACCTGTTGGGCAAATATTGGGGCAGCGATCGCGTCTATCACCATACCGCTCCGATTAATCTCTACTACGCCCTGCGGGAAGCCTTGCGTCTAGTTGCGGAAGAAGGTGTGGAAAACTGCTGGCAGCGCCATCAAACAAATGCGGAATACCTCTGGGAAAGCCTGGAAAACCTGGGGCTTTCGTTGCATGTAGAGCGAGAGTTTCGGCTCCCCACTTTGACAACTGTCTGCATCCCAGAAGGCTTAGATGGCAAAGCGATCGCCCGCAAATTGCTCACTGAACATAATATCGAAGTGGGCGGCGGCTTAGGCGAACTTGCTGGCAAGGTCTGGCGGGTTGGGCTAATGGGCTATAACAGCCGCCAGGATAACGCAGACAAGCTTGTGGCAGCCTTAAAGCAGGTGTTGCTGCAGTAGGGGGCGTTGGTGGTAATCCTGTAGTGAACAAGCCTCTGGCTAAATAAGAGAGGTATCACCAAGAGAAGTTGGGGAAATGCCTTCCTGGCGGGAAAGCGCTTTCCCAATTCCCTTACGATCGCTGTAAGTATAGCTGTCGCCAGTTTGATTAGGACAGAGGATTAAGGGGGGAGTGGGAGCGTTGCCCCCAGCCAGGGGTTCCACCCCTGCACCCTGTCCTAACCAGCATGGCTACGGCTATAAGTAGTAGGCGTAATTAATTATCAGCAGGGAGAGTTGGGGGCAATAC
>JBAUTA010001049.1:0-4608 GCA_049581985.1 Kovacikia sp. | reverse complement strand
GTGCCGCTTTCAATACTGATGCTTGAACGTTTGTTGAGTGCTCGTGTTAAGTATCTAACAAGACATTGACTGAGTAACTACGAACTACTGTGTCTACTGTCGCCATGGTCAAACCGTTTTGTAATGCTTGACAAATATTACTCCGGCAATATTTGAGTATACCTAAACCCCAAGGGTTTCATTGTGGGGCGCGCTTAGCGCGCCCCACAATGAAACCTATTAAATTGCCAAGGTAATAAGCATTCCGTCAAATGGATCACGATGCAATGGTGGTAGTTTAGCCAGTTGAACTAGACTACTCTCATCAAGAGCAAGACTGGTAATCTGATGAAGATCCCATTGTTTAGGTAAATACAATCCAATAAGCCCTGTGTTAGCTCCAACAATAGTTATTAAGATGTCATCCTTGAAAAGATGGCATCGTTCCATTGAATTAAAAATTGGCTCCGAAATATAATTTTTGTTTCTGTCGTCTACAAGCATACTTGTAGAAACATCTTGTCCTCTTAAATATCGTAAATTTTGCAACAGGGGGGTTTGGGGGCAAAGCTCCCAAACAGGGGTTCCACCCCTTCACCCCTTGCAAAACTTGATTTTTGTTTTACTAGGCAACGAGTTCCGCCAGTTGGGGGCGTTGAGTGCTGCCAGGCATCTCAACCAAACTTGGAACAACGCGATCGACTGATTCGGCGGGAGCTTTTTCTAAAACCGTGACCTCAATCTTGACAGAAACCAGATAAGAACCAGATTCCTGCCCGATCGCCTCAGCAACCAGATCGGCTAAAGCAGGATGGGCAGCGGTGATCGGATCTCGCAGGGTTCGACGATCCCATTCATACTTGGCATCTGGAGCAAGACTGAGGATATAGTGCTTTGTCATAGGTCAAGAGCTTGAATCCACTGTTCTTTAATTATAGTACATTTGTACCCTATCGAGCAGCAGACCTCCGTTGAAGACTCTCAGCCATGACCGGAAACCCTCAGCCCTGATCGCTAGATTTCACATTCAGGGTGATTCCCATAACGCCCCAGGTCAGAAAGAATTGGCGAAATAAATCCTTGCTGGCACTCATCAAATTGCCGTCCGCATCAATTTTGCCGCCCACAATAATTTTGCCCCGATCGGTTCGAAAGCTAAGCCTCAATTCCTCCTCTTCGTCCTCTTGAATAAACAACTGCCCATTTGCCAGTACTTGTCCAGAACCGCTCGAAACCGAACATCGCATTGCTATCCTATCTCCATCGTTAACAATTAAATTGGACTGATTACAGCCGCTTGCGGTCGGATGGGACATCGCCCACCCGACCCAATCCTCAGCCAGGGAAGCGTTTTGTTTTTACAGAGGGGCTAACCAGTCTGAAAATCGCTGTCAGAGAACTCCTGAGAATGAGCGATCCAGGGTCAGATCATTCATTTTCAGAAGTTCTCTAAATAGGCTACCGTGTATCCACAAGTCTGGGATAGAGGCAATGGACTGGGGGCAACAGCAGCCCTGCGGCAGGGGTCTAAATAAAGCAGTTATGCTGGATGAAGAGACGACTCCAGAAATCTCTCTCAAATCCTTCAATTCAGCTTCGTGCCCAAGGTGACCAATGGTAGAACAAGTTCTTAGCTCAGAGCAGGCGCAGCCGAGATCCGTTGAAGAGCTTAAGCAGGAACTTCTGCGGCTAACCCAGGATCGAGACACCGATCCTTTTAGCCAGAAGGTGCAGTTTCTGAAAGATAAATTAGAACCGATCTTTCAAGAACTGAGTAAGCAAAATCCTTTTCCAGCACCGCAGGATCAGGTTCCCCTTGTCTTAGGTGCCTGGGTGCCTGTTTGGTCTACAATCCCTTTCCAGGATATCATTCCAGGGCGGCTGCGAAACCAGTCCTACCAGATTTTCCATGACAACGGTTATTACGTGAATGTTGCTCGCTACACACCGGGTCAAAAGCTGCCATTTTTGAACAAACTGCGATCGTTTTTGTTTGCCTATGACTTTATGATTTTGCAGAAATATCAGGTCAGTCAGGGGCATTGGTTTATCCAAAATGTCGCCATTAAACAGGCGTTGCGGTTTGGTGGGGTTCCCCTGACCCTGGAAAAAGCGGAAGAATGGTTTACGCAAACCGTGCAATCTCAGGCAGGTCTGACCTCGCAAGCAGAGGATTTTGTAGATATACCTGATTTTCAAAGCCTGGATCGATCCACTGCGAAGCGATTTGAGAAGATCTTTAAGGCAACCCCGCAGTTTGAGCATCTCTATATCGATCGTAATTTTCGTCTGGTCAAATCTCAACGGGAGGCTAAACAGCGACCTTCTTATACGATCGCAGTTCGTCTCCGCTAAGGATCGCGACGTGGAATCGCAGCGATGGGATCTGGCTTCCATCGTAAGGGCTTGACCTTGGGGCGAAACCGCTGGCGATGACCGAATGCATCCTGCCGCATGCCAGCCCTACAGCTTATGGGTTCTATTGATTTAAGCGACCCCTCAAATCGATCCGGACGGACTCCTACCCACAGCCGACGGCACAGCGAAACCCCACCAGAATTTCGCGGACATGGGGGTGATACCAATTACGGAAAGCACTGCGTAAAGCCCACGGAAAGGTTGCCCAGCTTCCCCCCTTGAGGACGCGATGGTTGTTGTCGAAATACGCCTGAGAATAGCCCCGGTAAGGATAGGCGGTAAACCCATGGTACCCATCGAACCAGGAGTCAGTCCATTCCCAAACGTTACCAAGCATGTCATAGCAGCCGTAGGCGCTGTTGCCTGGGGGATAGGCGTCTACAGGGGTAGTACTGCCTGTTTGATAACCATAATTACAGTGATCGGGGGTAGGGACCGCTGCGCCCCAGGGATAAATCTGACGTTGTTGGGTGACCGGATTCCAACTGGCGGCTTTTTCCCACTCGGCCTCCGTTGGTAACCGCTTACCAACAAATCGGGCATAGGCGTCGGCTTCATACCAACTCACCCCGCAGACGGGATGACGCCCCCATTCTGATCCATCTTTCCAGTAGCGGGGGCGGCTGACCTGGGCCGCCTGCAACCAGGCCCACCCGTCTGAGGTCCACCAGCACGGGTCTTGATAGCCCCCGGACTCGATAAAAACCCGATATTGCTCACAGGTAACCGGCTCCCGATCGATCCAGTAGGCTTCCAAATCAACCCCCTGAACTGGACGCTCGTTGTCCAGGGCATCGATGGCATCATTGCCGCAGTTAAAATAACCAGCGGGAACGCAAACCATCGGGGCTGGAGACGGCGGGCGGTGGGCAGTGGAAAAGGCGCGGGGTAAGTGGATTTTGAATCGTCGATTTTCCATGGGTTCCCCTGCTGCCTGCCCTTTCTGCAACTCCAGCACCAGGGCGATCGTCTCTGCATGCTGACTTTCGTGCTGCAAAAGCCAACGCCAAAGCCGCTCTTGCTGATCCAGGGGGGCCTCTTCCAGATAGTCGAGCACCTGGCTTCTAATCGTCTTGAGATACTCCTGGATTTCGCCCAGGGTAGGCAGATAGACCCGTTCCGATTTAGGCAACCCATCAGCGGCAAACAGGCGACGATACTGGGGAAATTGAGGCGACAATCCGACGCACTTTTCCAGCAACCAGAGGGATTCCGTATAGGCAATGTGCCCCAGATGCCAACCGATCGGGCTAAAGTCCGGGTGTGCCTGAGCACACATCATTTCATAGTCCACCCCCTGAAACAGCGCCAGCGTAGCCTGACGGCACTGCTGCATCCCTTGCCGCAACTGACTGCGGAGGTGGGGATGGCTAAGTGTGCGCAGTTCAGATTGCATGGGTTTGAATGTCAAGTTCATAGTCAACACTGAGAATGCTACGTTCGGGGCAGGGAGTCCAGTTACCGGAAGATAAGGGTTCTGAAGCAATTAGCACGGCTTGGGGAAAAAGCGGATCATCGCGCAGCCAGTAAAGGGAAGGGGTTGCGGTACGCGCCGCCAGGCGTGAGGCGACAAGCTGTTGCCCGTCGCTGATCATCACATTGGCAGAAAAGCTCACCTGTTGTTCGTCTGCCAGATTGCAGAGCACCATTAGAGCTTTGTGGAGGGCTTCCACCAGGGGCATGGCTGGAGAGGCTTCCAGCTCGTTGATGACCAGGGCAAAGATATGCTCTGAGTCAGTGCTGCCTTTGATCGATCGATAGGCCATATCATCCAGGCGATCGCGCATGGGACGGTAAAGCGTCTGATGAAAATTGGCAATAAAGCCATTATGAATGCCTAAGATGAGACGATGCTGAAAAGGTTGGCAATTGCTGAGATCGGTTGCTTGACCAGCAGTGGCACTGCGAACGTTTGCCAGCAGACAGTTAGATTCCACATAACGGCTGAGGCTAGACAAATTACTATCCCCCCAAATCGGGAGGGTGTTTTTGTAGGTGAACGGTTCTGTTTTCTGATGGGGATGGTACCAACCAATGCCAAATCCATCCGCATTGACCACCCCAGCAGTCATTTCACGGGGCTGGTAACTCTGGACAACGAGGGAGTGTTCTGGTTTGTTGAGCAGGCGATCGAGCTGCACGGAAGACCCTAAATAGCCTAATAAACGGCACATGGAACCAACCTCTCCTCCCAGGAATCTGGATTATCTC
>JBAUTA010001048.1:0-6346 GCA_049581985.1 Kovacikia sp. | reverse complement strand
ACTTCAATTCAGCCGCATAATCGGCCAAAAGTGGTTGTAGGAGACTACTGGCTTGTTCGGGGGTAAATTGAGTCTGACTCTGATTCGTTAGATCGAAGGCTAACCGTTGTAAAATCCGCTGATTCTCTTCTACGGCTGTAATGGTTAAGGGAGTATCCCGAAAATTGGGTCGATCCGCCAAGAGTAGATTAAACATCTTTTTATAAATTTCCGCTCGCCGCCTGGGTAATGTTGCAAAAGCCCGATGGGTGGCTGCAATAATCGTAATTAGAAGGGGATTTTTCGCCAGTTCATCCAGGTTAGGAGTTTCGATGATTTGACGAATTAAGTCCTTGGCGGCGGCGGCGGCTTCTGCATCACTTTGAGCCTGTGCCTGTTCCTGCAACAACCGTTCATTCTTAGATCTACCCTGACTTTTTTGCCAGTGGGGTTCCCACTTTTTATTCCAGAGAACGGCTCGATACCACTTGTGGATAAAGTCTTCTTTCTGGTCGAAGTTGAAATCAATGATGCCAATACAGTCAACTCCCCTGAACAAGCTTGCATCATAGCCGTGGGGACGGGAGGTCAAAATGAATTGACTGGGATAGGTTTGCATTTGCCAGTTTATCCATTGACTGACCAGGGTACGTTGAGCCTCTGGGACTTCATCCAGGCCATCCAGCATGACTAGACAACGACCGTTCCTTAAATGGTTCTCAAACCAAGCTGCCGCCATTCCTAAATCCTGGCAACGGGGTAACTTTGCGACTTCTTTCTCGACCAGATTGGGAAGCAAGGGGGTTTGTTCTGATTGAATCTCGCGATAAATGCTCCGCAGCACCAGCAAAATAGGGAGCAACGGAGCAGCGCCAAATCCCTGGTAGGTAGAATTGCTATATTTGAGGGTGAGATAGCGGGTCAGGGTTGTTTTGCCGTATCCAGGGTTTGCCACGATCGCAATCCGGCGGTAACGACTGTTCACAGTCGGTTGATCCTGTTTGGGCAAAAGGTTCCAGATGGGTTGAATTGGGGAACTGCTGGAAAAACCGAACGGATCGAAATCCAGACTGAGTGGCACAAAAACTTCCTCTAAGCTTAAGGAGGGAAAGTCCCCCTTCAGCCCTTCCACCTCTAGTTCATAGCAGGAGGTTTGCAGTGATTCCAAATACTGTGGTTTAGGAAAGATGGTTCCCAATGCCCGATCTACGGGTTTATCAAGTACCTCTCCAAACTTTTGTCCCCGCTTTTTCCATTTGTCCTTCAGTGTTTCCGTTAGCCCGTCGCTAAAACTAGCGCATAAGGCAGAGATCGCCGAGATGGCGAGACAAATCAGTGCTTTCGGAATATTGTCTGTAAAGACATTGAAGAGGGTGTAGCCGCAACTGCTAACGAACACCAGATTCAGCACAACTTCTGTAATCTGCTCAGTTACGGGCTTAGGTGAGGGAGATGGCGATGAGGATTGGGACATAGGAGATGCTACAAAGACTCCAAACCCTGATTAGATACCCACCGGAATTTGGAGTTTCAACACAATAATTTATACCCTTTACTATGTCCCATCTCGTTAAAAATTCTCAATCAGAAGTTTATTAGTTGATCGCGACGACCCGGTTTGGAGGCAAGTCATCAGCATCAAATTCTGTCCTGATGTATGCATTGGGTTGGTGTATCAGTAGACAGCCCCTAAAGGGGTACTGTTGTGGCAAGGTTTAACCCTCTGGTTTCATGACGTCTACTCATGCTTCACGTCTATCCGTTATTGCTCTGGGCACCCTGGCAGCTCTTGTCGCCCAAGAGTTAGCTCGTACCGGGAGTGTTGCCCCTAGCACACCTACGTCAGTCCCAGAGTCGGGGCAACGGGATCCGGCCCAGCCCACCGGAAACCGCAAGCCTCAGTTGACTCAGCCGATCTCTCAACCCGAAACCCTTGCCCTGTCAAGGTTGGCAGGGAAGCCGCAACCGCAAAAGCAGGCTGCGGTCAAGCCGGGTAAAGCATCGGCATCTGACCCGTCAGTAAAATTGACCGTTACGCCCGTTTCCCAGGCAGGACTCCTGCCCGTCCCAGCTTCGCCGCTGGTGACTCGATCGCAGCCGCTGCGATCGGTGGACGTAAGTCAACTGCCCGTCGATAAATTTGTGGCGGCGTCCCTCGGACAGGCAGCGCCCCAGGGAGCAGCAACGCCAAACGCACCCCCTGCCAGGGCGACTTCAGCCACGCTGAAACCCCGAAGCCAGGTCGCTGTCAACCAAAAGGGGGCTGACAGCGCAGCACCAGCGGAGACGTTGTCGGATATTCAGAACCATCCTACCCGCCCAGCGATCGCCGCCCTGGTGAAACAGAAAATTATTCAGGGGCTTCCTGATGGGACGTTTCGCCCCAATGCGGCGGTAACGGATGCCGAGTTTAACCTTTTAATGCAGAAAGCTTTTGGACGGGATTCCCAGATCCTCAGTACCTTCCGACGCCCAGCCAATGTCGTGACGCGAGCAGATGCCGCCCAATTTGTCTTTACCCAGATGCTCAGGGCGAAAACCATTACCCAGAGAAACAATCTTCCCGGAGCTAATGCCCAGAACCCCAATCCCACTACAGAGAATCCCGATGTCAGAGTGGCATCGGCCCTTGCCAAACCTGAGCTGGTGGCTATGGAAACCGCAGGGGTTAAATCCCTGACGGACTTAGCCACGGGTCAGACTTCAAAAGCATCTTATTCCCGATCCTCCCTCAAACCGTCGGAACTGCCTCCCGGTCTGGCAGCTCCCTCCCTCAGCCCCGATCAAGAAGCGTATACGCTGGGACCGGGCGATCGCTTCAAGGTCGAAGTCTTCAGTGTGCCGGAGTACACGCGCGACTATACCGTACTGGTCAACGGCACCGTTAATCTCTATTTGGTGGGCAATCTCTCAGTTCAGGGGATGACCCTGAAGCAGGTCGAAGATGCGATCGCCGCCCGCTACGCCAGGCTAGTGAAACGCAACCTGATTGATGTCAGCTTGCTGTCATCCCGGCCGTTGAATCTGGCGATTGCAGGGGAAGTCAGTCGCCCTGGCACCTACAGCGTCACCGTGCCCGAAGGTGGAAAATTTCCCACCATTACCCGATTAATTCAGCAGGCAGGGGGCCTTACCCAGTCAGCCAATCCCGGTATCGTTAAAATCCGTCGGCCCCAGCAGTCGGGTCAGGATTTGATCATTAATGTTGATCTGTGGGAGCTGTTTAAGACAGGCAACATCCGCCAGGATATTGCCCTGCGCGATGGCGATATGGTGTTTATTCCGGCTGCGACCAACATCATTCCAGCGGAGGCTTCCCAACTGGCAGCGGCAAATTTTGCTGCCGATGCGACCCAACCTTTGAATATTGCGATCGTGGGTGAAGTTGCCCGCCCTGGTTCCTATGTGTTGTCGAGAGGGGGCACCACCACAGGCGGAACGACGACGACTGCCGCCCCAGGCATTGCCAGCGGCGGCAGCGGGGGATTGCTCACGGTCACCCAGGCGATTCAACAGGCCGGAGGAATCACCCAACTTGCCGATATTCGCAAGGTAGAAATCAAGCGCATCACTCGCTCCGGTCCGCCCCAGGTGATCCGGCTCAACCTTTGGGATCTGGTGCAGACTGGCGACGCCAGCCAGGATTTGGTCTTACAGCAGGGAGATAGCATTGTGATTCCGACCGCCACAGCGCTTAATCCGGCAGAAGCAAGCCTGCAAAACTCTGCCAGTTTCTCGCCTAGCTTGATTCGCGTCAATGTCGTCGGGGAAGTCGTGAGTCCGGGGGCGATCCAGGTGCCGCCTAATTCAACCCTGAATCAAGCATTACTGGCAGCGGGCGGCTTCAACAAACGGGCACGCAAGGGGACCGTCGAACTGATCCGGTTAAATCCCAACGGAACCGTGACCCGCCAGGAAGTCTCGATCGACTTTTCCAAGGGGATTGACGAAAGAGGGAATCCCCTCATCCGCAACAACGACATCATTGTGGTCAAACCAACCGGAATCGCCAAGTTCTCAGACACCTTAGACACGGTTTTAACCCCCCTCGGTCGGCTACTGCCCTTTTTCTTCCTGTTCTAAATCTCTCCGTTCTTTGCCTCTCCTCGGAAAAAGATGGAATCTTCTCAGTCCAATCTCCAGCCATTTCATGCTGAGCGCAGCATCGGGCTGTCTGCCTTAGAGTCTCCCCCTGCGGTTAGCAATAGCTACGACGAGGGAGAATTTAGCCTGAAACAATTGCTGTTGATTTTGCGCCGCAGAATTGTGTTGGTCAGTGCAGTGGCGATCGCGGTCACCTCCGTAGCGGGATACAGTGCGTTGACCCAGACTTCTGAATACCAGGGCGGCTTCCGGTTGCTGGTTGAACCCGTTACCACCGATAACCAACTCGATGAATTGACGAATGGGAAGCAATCCTCCCAGAAATCTACCTTAGACTACGCCACCCAGATTGAAGTATTGCGCAGCCCTGCCCTCCTGCGCCCCATCATCGAACGAATTCAGATCCAATACCCAGATGTGAATTATGGAAAGCTGATCACCCATCTCACCGTTACCCAACCCAAAGAAACCAAAATTTTAGATATTCGCTACCAGGACCCCGATCCCCAAAAAGTTAAATTTGTTTTGGAACAACTGGTCCAGGGATATCTGAAATATAGCCAGCAGGAAAGGCAGAGCAATCTCCGGCAAGGGGTTGCTTTTGTAGGTAACCAACTTCCGGCATTGCGGCAGCGGGTAGATAGCCTCCAGCGACAACTACAAATCTTTCGTCAGAGCAATAACTTTATCGACCCAGACTCCCTCTCCCAGCAGGTGAACACTCAAATTAGTTCCCTGGAGCAACAGAGGCTGGATATTCAGAAACAATTGGCTGAAGCCCAGACGCTTTATAAAAACTTGCAGGGTCAGACCGGGGCAGTGGCAGCCCTATCGGGATCGCAAACTTACCAGCAACTCCTAGGCCAGATGCGTGAACTGGATGCCAAAATTGCCACTGAGTCAGTCCGGTTTCAAACTAGCAACCCAGCGATCGATGCGCTCCAGGAGCAAAAACAAAAGCTGATGCCGCTCGTTCGCCAGGAAGCCCGTCGAGTTTTGGGCAATCGGCTGGCAGAAGTGGATAGCCAACTCTCGTTGCTAGAAGTCCGTCAGCAGGAAATTGCAAAAGCCGAGACTTACTGGAATAAACAGCTCCAGCGCTTACCCGTCACCGCCCGCCAATACACCGACTTGCAGCGAGAACTCAAAGTTGCAACCGAGAGCCTCAACCGATTTCTGGAAACCCGTGAAACTCTTCAGGTCCAGGCAGCTCAAAAAGAAGTGCCCTGGCAAATGATCGCAGCCCCAGAGGTGCCAGGTATTCCCCTGTCCTCCGCCTGGCGCAACCTGATTCTGGGCATTGTGGGCGGCATCGTTGCAGGAATTGGGGCGGCTCTCCTGGCTGAACGATTAGATAATACCTTCCATTCTCCAGAAGAATTGAAGAGACAGGTCAAACTACCAGTGCTGGGGGTAATTCCCTTCTATGAAACGGGCCAACCCGCCTCTAAAGCGCCTACAAAGATTACTCACCTGTTCCGCCCCAAAAAACTCAGAAGGTTGCTGCGGCGGCGTCCCCCCCTCACACCCCACACCCATTCTCTATTTCTGGAAGCGTTCCGTTCTCTCCACGCCAATCTTCGTCTGCTCCGGGCTGCCCCCTCGATCGGCTCTCTGGTGATCAGTTCAGCCTTGCCGGGAGATGGCAAATCAACCGTATCCGTCAACCTGGCTCAAGCAGCAGCAGCCATGGGACAGCGGGTTTTGCTGGTTGATGCAGATCTACGCAAACCGCGAATTAGTGCCCTGTTAGGGTTAGACAATACCCGTGGGCTCAGTCATTTGCTTGCCACCGACCTCCATCCCAACCAGGCAATTCAGCAAATTAACCGGGCTGATTTGGGGGAACTGGCCGCGGATCATGCCATCGATAAATCGGATAAATCGATGCAGATTGATCGATCGATGCAGATTGATCGATCGATGCCCTTTGGGGGAGACAATTTATTTGTCCTGACGGCGGGTCAAATTCCCGCGGATCCAACCAAATTGCTGTCTTCTCCCAAAATGGGGCAACTGGTCGAACATTTCCAGACCCTTTTCGATCTTGTCATTTACGACACCCCCCCTTTGATGAATTTGGCGGATAGCAGTCTATTGGCTCCCGCCACAGATGGCATCGTTCTGGTGGCCGGATTGGGTAAAACCGATCGCACGGCCCTGACGGAAGCGATCGAGAGCCTCCAAACTTCCCGCATCCCTATCCTGGGTATCGTAGCCAATAATCTGCGTAGCGTTACGGTCAGTGCGGTCAGTCAATACT
>JBAUTA010001047.1:0-6455 GCA_049581985.1 Kovacikia sp. | reverse complement strand
GATTCTTAATTTATTAGAGATTGTCAAACCTGCTAACGAGTCGGAGCAACCAGTAGAATCATCCCCCCAACCGGCCCAACCAGTCCCCCGTCCCGATCGCCGGGCGCGCCTTTATCAGGAGGTTGTTCGCCAAATTCAGCACATCATCCTATCCCAAACCCCCGATCAGATTGTTCAAAGCGTTCAGCAACTATTAGAATTCCTCGATCGCCAGGGCATTTCCACCGAAGAAATTCAAAAAAAGATGCTTGGTCAGGTGATTGTTCAACGGGCAAAGCAAGACAAAAACTTTCGGGAACACCTCTTACGGTGGGAAAAGACTGCCACCGAAGCGGCCCGGATTTCAACCATGGGGCAAGCAATGCGAGCAGCGATCGTCCTCCTGTGGACTCAAACGCGGCAATCCTGAACCATTCAGGGGTAGTTTGATCGGCCAAGGCTAGGGGATTCATTGCCCTGCCTCGCATCCCATCTGCCTGGGGCTGACTTTTTTACCGTCCCAGGTTCCGCTTAAGCTGCTCCAACTCCTCTTCCGCCTCCCATCGCCTAAATTGTTTTTCCAGCGCGTCCAGATTGCTAGAGTTAGGGGTCGAGGCTGGATTCCAGCCCAGAGGTTCCCGACTCTGATTTGTCTTGCCACGGACTGCTTGGGCTTCGGTAACCTTAGTTTGCAGCTCTTTGCGGCGGGCTCCAATTTTTTTCTGTAACTCCTGGGTTTGCTGGATCCGCTCTTTTAACATTTCCATCTGTCCCCATTTCTGGTTGCCCTGACGCAAAAGGGAGGCTTCATGGGCCTGGGCAGGTTCCACCAGATCTAATCTATTGGCTGCCTTTGCTTTTCCAATCCGGGCATGCCAGAGCTGAATCTCCCGCGCTATCCCCATAATTTCATCTTGACACTGCTTTTCCTGACGTTTCAGATCAGTCATCAGCGTCAGAGTTTCCTCTTCCTGCTCCCGCAGTTTTTCTTCTAAGACGAATAGCTCCAGGTGCGGGTTGTTGCGAAGATACTCATCAAGCTGCTCTTCCAAAAAACGGCTGAAATCATCGAATAAACCCATGCAGTGACTCCCAAGAAGCTAAGAGCTAAAGGCTATTGGCGTTTAGCCAACTATGCGATCCCATCAAACTGGTTCAGGAAGGCATAAAAACGAGGTCAGACCCCTCCCAAACTCCCCTTGGCAAGGGGAGGTGCCGCAGGCGGTGGGGTAACCCAGGTGAGTTTGAGAGGCTTTGTGAGCAAGGATTCCAGTGGAATCCTGGCTCACAATCCAAATAGGATCGCTATAGCTATCTTAAAAGCTTTGACCGATAAAGAGCGATCGCACTTCACCATTACGACGAACGATTGCCTGGTTTTTAGATACCTCAACCAAAGCCCAACCGCTGGAGCCGATGCTTTCACCCAAACGAAACCGTTGAGTGACGCCATTAATTTTGACCAGGATGGCAGACTGTTCACCCATATCTACAACTCCTTCCAGGGTCCGTGCCACCCCAGGCACACTGAGCGGAATTGGCGGTCTGACCGCAGTAGAGCCTGTCTTTGGCGAGATGGCAGGCAGGGGAGCAACCGTTGGTGCGGGAGCAGTTTGGGGAGTTGTCAAACCAGACGGAACTTGATAGACCGGAATATAAATTCGCCCCTGCCCGCTGGGAGCCTGGGGGGAAGCGCCAAGCGTGGGTACACCCGGAATCGAGGGCACTGAAGCAATGCTGGGAACGGGAGAGCCAGGAATGGTTACCGTCGGCAAAGCAGCGGGGGAAGGGGAATTGGTCGCTGTCCTGGTGGAGACTGCGGGTCGGTTCTTCTGGTCAATCGCCTGCAGCGATCGCTGCATATAGGTCGCGAACGGATCTCCAACTGGAGAGGAAGAACTCGCAGTGGTTTGGGAAGAGGCTGAGATTGAGGCTGACTGACGGTTTACTTGCTGGAGTAAAAACCACAGTCCCATGGTCACCACAATGGATAGGCAACCCACTCCCAGCAGGATGCGCTCGTAGGACAGCCGGGGCTGAAGGGGTTTTTCAACCAGGGGGGGTGCCTTTTCCAGATTAGACTCAGCCAGTTGCTCATGCCGCTGGCTCAATCCAAAATCCGATCCAGATTCTACCGTCTCTGGGTTTGGCTTAGAGAAGCGGGTGGAGGGGGACAATCCAAAGAAGCCCTGAGCTGGGGTCTGCGCTGGAGCAGGCTCCTCTTTTACTGGTTCCGGTTCCACCTGGGGTTTGGGGCTACCCCCCAACATCTCCTCAACGTCTTCAAACAGTTCGTCCATGAGACGATCGGCGTAGGACTCAACTGGAAATTTCCCCAATCGGGTTCCTTCAGTGAAACCAAAGTCATCTCCTGTAGCAAGGTTCAAAGACTTTCCCTGCAACGAGTTCAGAAGCATTTGACTAGTGTTAGCATCCTGGGACATAAGCCGCCTGTTTGGAATTCAATTCAACGAAAGTGTTTTGTAAATCACCAGGTAACCGACGATCAGTAGCGGGAAGGGGCTAAAACCGTAACCACCCTTTCCTTTTGTCAATCAGTTAATTGTCAATCAGTTAATTGTCAATCAACTAATTGCCAATCAGCTAACCAGCCCTGACTGGTTAACCCTGGCCTTTGGAGGATACCTGGAAACCAACCATCTGGACCAGCCATCTGTGAGATCAGTTATCTGGAGATCAGCAATGTAGATGCAGCCACCGGATTTTCCGTACAGAATGATTCAATTTAGCAAAAGAACTTAAAAGCGCTCACCCTTTCAGTCAAATGTTAAAAAACTTATCGGAGTCAGCAGGCTCAACTTTACTTTATTCTTGCTCCTGCGGCTGAATCGGCTCAAATACTGGACAAAAGCCATCTGGGGTAACTTTAAATTCAAACAGAGGAGAGGCAGGGTTCCAACAGCGCTGACTCCGATAGTGGCTACAGTTAGCACAGCACTGACGCAGCGGAGAGTTAGCATCCACCCAATCAAGCAGGCGATCGCTGCCCTGTCGGAGCAATTCCCGTTGGGGTAATCCCCGCAGAACCAATTCTTCCCCTTGCCAGTGGGCTTCGATTAATCCGGTATCTGCCAGGTGTTGCCAGCGCGGATCTGCTGTAATCGCATTGGGTAGGGTAATCGTCACAACCGTATCCAATTCGGTCAGTTCTCCCTCATAGTTGGTTTCGGGAGGCGCAGCGGGCTGCAAGAAGGTTTCTCCGATCGGTAGCTCTACCAAACTACCCGCAGCTGGGGAATGTAAATGATAGCGGTTGTGCAATTCCTCCAGCCCGGTCAGGTCAGCCAGGTAGGTAGAAGAACCATGCACAAAAATAACGTGCTGGGGACGCAGGTTATGAATGAGCTGGGTCGTCCCAGGTCCATCGCAGTGTTGAGCCAGCAGATAGGTGTCAACACTGGGAGAGGCAGAGAATTTGGTCGCCACCCAATCATCTATCTGCATTAGGGCTGGAGAAGTGCGGTGGGGCTGCTGAGGCACCAAAACCAGCCAACCATCTGGCTTTGGCCCATAATATTGGCTCAGATCTAGCGTTTCGTCTGCCAAAACGATACAGGGCGCAGGCAGAGAAAGGGGGCGATCGGGCGGCAGACGGCGGACTCGTGGACGTACCCGCTCATCCCAAAATAGCGGTTGATGGCGGGCAAAGTTTTGAACTGAGGGCGGCAAATGCGGCAGGATCTTTAAATAGGCATCACAGCCAGCGGCAACCGTTTCATCCACCCAGATATCCAGATCGCGTCCGGTGAAATGGTGGTGACTCCGCAGCAACATCAATAATTCCTGCGCCAAACCTAATGACGTGGTCGGGAGCAAAATGGATTTCTTGGTGGCGATCGTCCGGTTAATCCACTCTGCCAATTGGTTTTCTTGCTGGCGACGGTGGGGATGGCGCGCGGTGCCATAGCTCCCCTCAACGATGAGTACATCGGGAGCAAGTCCCCGCAATTCTTCCAGGGGTAAGCCTTCAACCAGACGGGCATTAGACAGAAAGAAATCTCCCGTGTAAAACACCCGATAGGAACGGGCAGGTTCGGTGCTGCTAGCGGGAGCGGTGTAAGTCAGAAGGATAGCAGCAGCTCCCGGCAAATGCCCCGCCGGGTACAGAGTCGCACTCAACCCATCTAAAAACTCAACTGGGGTTCGCCAGGGCAATGCCTGACACAGCCGCGATGGAAGCTTAGTGCCGCTCGCAGACCAGTTCAGGGGTAGCAGTTGCGTGGTTACTTCGCTAGCATAAATAGGGAGCTGAGGAAACGCCCGATGTAATCCCAACAACCCTCTGGCATGGTCTGCATGGGCGTGACTACACAAAACCAAATCCGCTGGGGGAACAGAGTCTTTACCCATATTTTTACGGGTCAAAGATGAAATATCGGCCAATCCGCAGTCCAACATAATGCGATAGGGACCAAGCCGAAGCAGCAGGCAGACCCCTTCATCCACCTGCTCAACACCGTAAGCTAAACATTCCAGCTCAGTCACGTTCGCGCTGCTTCTCCGTACTGGCGTTCACGATGCAGCGAGTAGTTCAATGAGCTGAGCCATTGCCGTGATATTTATCAGAATCGTAAAACCCGTTGCGAGTTCCGAAAAACAGGCACGCCACAATGAAAACAACTGTTAGCGCAGGCAGAATTAATTTTACGTCCATTTTTTATGACTCACTCTGACAATTGAATTAAGAACAATTTGAATGCGTGCGGTTTAAGCAGGTAAGGTCGTTCTTCTAACTTTAGGAATTGTAAAACAATATGCCTGGGTTCCCAGCAATTCACAGATTTTTACAACATTACCACCTGCCAGGCAAGGCTGAAACCAGTCAGGTTTCTAGCTGCTAACCAGTCATACCAGTCATAAACTTTCGTAAAGAAATAAGCACACCTACCCCTGTCCTTCATGCCTGGGGTGTATGGCCCAGCCTGTTAAACCTGACTGGGCTCTACCCAAGACTGGTGTGGACACGGTAGGCCCTTCATGCCGATCGGGATGCTTGTTACTTCCAATCCCCTTCCTTCGGTAAACTGGTGAGGATTTACCGGAGATGAGAACATGGCACGGCTGGCATTGCTCAGTGTATCGGATAAAACGGGGTTAATTGAACTAGCAAGGGTTTTGGTCGATGAATTCAGCTTTGATTTGATCAGCAGTGGGGGAACAGCACAGGCGCTCAAAGCTGCCGGACTACCGGTAACCAAAGTTTCTGACTATACGGGATCGCCCGAAATTTTGGGAGGTCGGGTGAAAACGCTGCATCCCCGAATTCATGGCGGGATTTTGGCCCAACGTCAGCTACCCCAAGACCTGGCAGATCTGGAAGCGCAGCAAATTCGCCCGATCGACCTGGTGGTTGTAAACCTCTATCCCTTTGAGCAAACGATCACCAAGCCCAATGTCACCCTGGCTGAGGCGATCGAGCAGATTGACATCGGTGGTCCGGCAATGCTGCGGGCATCAGCAAAAAACCATGCCCATCTGACGGTGTTGTGCAAACCCGCTCAATATGAGGAGTATTTACAGGAACTTCGGCTAAATCATGGGGAAGCCTCGCCAGCATTTCGGCAGGCCTGTGCCCTTCAAGCGTTTCGCCATACGGGCAGCTATGACCGGGCGATCTCGGCGTATTTGGAAGCGCAGGAGTCCGGAGTCGGGGGGACAGGAGCCGAGGAAGGGAATCACCTTCCCCCGACTTTGACCCTGACAGGACACCAGCTTCAGGTATTGCGGTATGGAGAGAATCCCCATCAGGCAGCGGCCTGGTATCAGACCGGAACCAGTAGCACGGGTTGGGCAGCCGCAACTAAGCTTCAGGGTAAGGAACTGAGTTACAACAATCTGGTGGATTTGGAAGCGGCCCGCCGGATCATGGCAGAGTTTGCGGATTCCGAGGGTTCACCTGCTGCCGCCATTCTGAAACACACCAACCCCTGTGGTGCAGCCTTGGGTAGCACCCTGGCAGAAGCTTACGAGAAAGCGTATAACGCGGATCCAGTTTCCGCATTTGGTGGAATTGTGGCGTTGAACCGATCGATTGATGGAGCAACCGCCACAGCCCTGACCAAAATCTTTTTAGAGTGTGTGGTCGCGCCTGGATGTGAACCAGAGGCCCAGGAAATTTTGGCTGCTAAATCCAAGGTGCGGGTGTTGTTGCTACCCGACCTGGCCAACGGTCCTGAGCAAACCGTCAAAGCGATCGCGGGTGGCTTTCTGGCCCAGTCTTCGGATGACGTGCTGGCCAGTCCCTCAGAGTGGAAAATTGTTACAGAAAAGCAGCCCACTCCAGATCAGTTAGAAGAACTACTGTTCGCCTGGAAAATCTGTAAGCATGTGAAATCTAACGCCATCGTCGTGACCCGCGATCGCACCACCCTGGGCGTCGGAGCAGGACAGATGAACCGGGTTGGCTCCGTCAAGCTTGCCCTAGAGCAGGCCAGCGAAAAAGCCAGGGGAGCAGT
>JBAUTA010001046.1:0-3513 GCA_049581985.1 Kovacikia sp. | reverse complement strand
GTGCTAGGAATTGGAATTAAAGGGGGAGTGGGGGCGAAGCCCCCAGCCAGGGGTTTCACCCCTGCACCCCGTCCTAACCGATAGGAGTAGTGCTACAGGAGTCAATCACCTGTTCGGTTGTGTATTGAAAGCGAAAATTGGTTGTTTGCTGAACCCGTTGATTGGCAACTAGCCACGGGTAGGTGGTGAAGTAAATCAATCCCGCTGGGGCTTCGGCGATGGCCTGAAGATTCAGTTTCCAGACCCAATTTGCCACGGTTAGCAAGAGGGGGAGCGGTAGCGAGACAATCTGGGAAGCGCCTAGCCTTTGATAAATTTGCCGCAATGGTACAGAACCATCTGCTGCCAGGTTAAATGGGCCTGGCACGCGGGACAGAATAATGGCGGCGATCGCCGCTGCCACATCATCCTCGTGTACTAACTGGATTGCCGGATTGTGTCCCTGCGCCATGAATACCACTGGTTTGGTAATGGCACGAAAAATAAAATTGGATACATTCGGGCCAGCCACAACAACGGGGCGGACAATCTGTAGCAGGGTTTCGGGATGGTCCTCTGCGTAGTTCTGGAATAGCGCTTCCGCTTCCCGCTTTTCGGCTGAGTATTGAAAGTGATACTGGCTTCGCAGCGGCGCAAATTCATCTAGCAGTTGGTTCAGTCCAGGATATGCTCCGTAAGCAGTGGCACTAGAGATAAACAGGATATGCTTCACCTTGCCTGCCCGACAACCGGCCAGGAAGTTCTGGGTTCCGCCGATGCAGATGTTTCTTTGGCGAATCGCATCCCGCAATGGATCGACCACCCAGGCGGCGTGAATCGCCAGATCGATCGCACCTTCAGATCGCTGGAACAAATCAGAAAGCTCCTGCGACACATCCCGTTGAATAGTTTGAACCTTGGGCAGGGGTTGCTGGGGAAGGCGGAGATCGATATTGATAATTTCCTGGACCTCGGTTCGTTCTGCTAATTGCTGCATCACCCGCGAGCCAATATAGCCCGACCCTCCTGTGATTAAAACCCGCATGTTCTCTCCCAGACTGTTTTATAGCCCTTTTCAAGGGTGTGAGGTACAGTGGGGCGCGAAGCCCCCTCACTGTACCTCACATTTCTGTACTTCACCCAAGTGCAAACCGCTATACCGATAAGTAAGTAGGCGTCATGCATGAAAAAAGGGGGGTAGGGCGTTGCCCCCAGGTAAGGGATTCCGCCCTCTCCACCTCAAAATTAGTTTGAGGGCACCTCGAAAGATCAACAAGCTGGGGTCTCACGATCAGATCAGGATACCAAAATCACAAAATTCAGGCTATTTGAGATAACTTTGGCAACTGCGCCAACCATTGTTATGCCGCAGCCACAACGATTTGTTCGCACGCGCCACACCCATAGGACTGACTTTGTGCGATCGCCTACTTTTGATGAAACTCATTGAAGAACCAGTAGTTCACTTAACTTGTTTTTTAAATCTGGCGATACCATCAGTGGCTTATAAACTTCGCCTTCATAGGGTTGCCAAACATAGCCAGAACTGAAAGGTCGAAATAAGGTCGAGGCTCCGAGCGATTCGCTTTGCGAAGCTCCAAAGGATCGCCAAACCGTCTCAGCCAAGACTAAACCTGGAAAACTGGGAGCGATCGCCTCTGAGAGCAACTCACGATAGGTTCTAAATTCATCGACTTCCACCCCAACCAGGGCATATCGAAAGGGTGGAGCAGATTGTAACCGCTGATAGAGTAAAATCCCTAACTCCGTCATCTGATAAGCACTGTCAGACGCATCAATTCCCAGTCCACTAATACCATCGGGACAAGCCTGACACCACCAGCTTCCCTCGATATCCTGAAAAACTGCTGTATGGCACTGGGACTGATGACCACTTGAGAGAACCCAGGAAAGACCGTCAAAATGCTGGGCGAATTGCTCAGCGGCAACCTGCTCTGGACCACATTCAGCCGATAAACTAAATGCCCACGTCATTTCAACCAACCCTTTCCCAGTCGTTTTGGGTATTTGCCAATGCGGTCTCGTACTTTTCCAAAAGCATTGTGACTCTTGGCATAATGCTAACGTGTGTGGCGCTGTCTTGGACAGCCTCAAGATCACCACCGATTTTGCTATCTTCAATTTGCCACAGAGGATCTCTCCCCATTCCACCAAAGGCTGTAGGTCTGCGAAAGGCAGGTAAGCTGTCGATCGAGAGTGATGTGGACATTCCTTTTGTGCTTCTAACGGCTACAATCACTACCTCCCCTGTGGCTTTGCGTTCCGCTTCGGGTCGCAAGTATCCCTGGTCATCCAGCCAGTCTTTCGGTATTTCGACCACATCAATGTCAATGCCAGGTCTAATTCCCAAGAGTCGAGCACTACGCCCCACTTTGGGTTTACCGTTTGCTTGCACCATGCCTCGATAGTAAAGTTTTGTCACGCAACTGGGATGAATAGCTCAATTTCCAGAGCATAGATGCAGCAGCCAGTAACCGAAAGAGCTCAGGTAATAGTTCTCGTGTATCATTCAAAAGAATCTGCAAGGTGAACTGGGCAAGCAATGTTAACGATCGAGGAAAGAACCAGCCAAAAAGTCAAACCTACCGTACTCGATATTTTTTGTGGCGCGGGAGGAATGAGTTTGGGATTTAAAAATGCTGGATGCCAAATTTTAGGCGGAATTGACCAAAATTGCTATGCAATTGATACCCATCACCAAAACTTTCCCTCTGCTAAATTGAAGTTACCACCCCAAGATATCCGTGATCTTCGTAAACTTGACAGGTTGAGTTTGAATCCTGGCGAAGTCGATATCCTGGTGGGTGGACCTCCCTGTCAGGTTTTCTCAAGGGTTGGCATTGGCAAAATGAGAAAGCTTGGTAGAGACATAGAATCCGACCATAGAAACTTTTTATACAAAGAATTTGTAAGATTCGTAGCTTATTACAAACCTCTATGCTTTGTAATGGAGAACGTTGATAATCTGGCAAATAAGGAAGAAACGCTTGCGAAAATCTATAAAGATTTTAGTAGTAATAGGCGTAAAGATTATCCTGGTTATAAAGTTGATTATCGAGTTTTAGATGCATCTGAGTTCGGTGTTCCACAAAAAAGAATGAGGCTATTTATTGTAGGAATACGTTCCGATTTGGGAGTTGAGCCGCCTTTCCCAGGTAGACGAGTAAAATATCCTATTTCAGTCGGTGACGCAATCTCTGATCTTCCCGATCTAGAGCCTTTTATTATGCCTCTCAAATTAAAATCTTCTGGACCTAAACAAAAGGATATGGAGTGTGCCTATAAATATCCTCCCCAATCACCCTATCAACAGAAGATGAGAAAGCGAAAAAAGGAAGGTGAAGGAGTATGGAATCATCTCTGCCGTTCCCATAATGAAAAAGACATCATGATTTTTGAGATATTAGATCAGGGTGGAAAATATCGAGATCTACCCAAAGAAATGATGCGTTATCGAGTTGACATTTTTGATGATAAATATAAGCGGTTGATTTGGAGTGAGCCATCCTGGAC
>JBAUTA010001045.1:0-2581 GCA_049581985.1 Kovacikia sp. | reverse complement strand
GCTTTCCAATCGCCAGCATGGGGATAGAGCGCATAGGTGAAGGAATGATGCCCTTTGTCGGCCTCTGGATCGGGAAACTCAGGGCTTCGCAGCAGGGTTAGGCGAAGTTGATTGGGCTGAGCGTCGTAGCCATATTTGCAGTTATTCAACAAGCTAACGCCGTAATTTTCATTGCTTAAATCTGCCCAGTGCATGGCGGGAACTTCCCACTGAGCTTTTTCGCGATCGCTCGCGGGTTTTGTCGATCGCCGAATCACACCGCAAGGAATTTCATAGGTTGCGTAATCAGTTTCTAAATTGAGCGGAAAAGCAGCTTTAACTAAAACATGCCGTTCCTGCCAATCCACAAAAGTCTCAATTTTCAACAGGGGAGATTCCCGCTCCAGGATGTAGTCCTGCTGAAACGTTGATTGATTAATCTTACGAATGACGCGTACCCGCGATCGCAGAGGGCCCTTCTCTATCCACTGAATCTTCTGCAACTGCGTAGCTGGTAATCGGTGTTGAGCGTAGGCAGGGTCAATATTCCAGGCATCCCAGTACTGTCCCTTATCAACAAAGGCTTGCAACTGATTACCCGGAGCACTCAGAACTTCGCGTTGATTGATTTTGTCAAAAACGCTGGCTAAATCCCCCGTTTCTGCATTAATCGTTATCTGCAGAATTTGGTTTTCCAACACGAAGTCCTTCGCTGCTACGGTAGCCGGAGTTAACTGTTCGACATCTTCCTGGCAGATCCAGAAAACCTGATAGCCGATGGCGGGAATATGGTGGGCTTGAAATAGGAACTTGTCCGAACTCGTACGCTCAAACTCGATGGATTGCCCATGGGAATCATAAACTCCGACCACGTTCTGATTGGGCAGTCGCGGGTGTTCGACGATAGTCGAGCGCTCCCAATTAAGAGAGTTGAAGATAATAATGGGTTTTGCGGTTGGATCAGGTAAAGACGGCAGAGTGAGCTTTGCAGAAATTGCATGCAGCGCCCCGTCCAAAACCTCGCGGCCGAATTCCTCTGCCTTTGCCCACCCATCATTTGCATCGATCATGACTGGTGTAATTGAAGAACCGGGCAGAATGTCATGGAACTGGTTGAAGAGAACTTTTTTCCAGGCCCACTCAAGTTTGCAGCGTGGATAGGGAGTTCCAACAGTCATGGCTGCCAGGGATGCCCACAATTCTGCTTGATACAGAAGACGTTCAGCATTGCGGTTATAAACTTTTTGAGAGGCATGGGTGGTATAGCAGCCGCGATGGAATTCCAGGTAGAGATCGGAGTTCCAGAGGGGAAGGGTTGGGGGTTGGGGTTGAGAGTTAATACCTGGGGCTTGGTGCGTGATCTTCTGAGCTGAGATCGGCCTGTTTGGTCCATCAGCGGTAACACCTGAGGCTGGGTTAAGCTCGGAGACTGCTTCGATGTCCTGGAGATACTCCAGGGCAGTGGAGAATTCTAGCTGTGGGAAGAAGGGCGATCGCTGCCAGCGTCGGGTAACTTCCAGCATGTCGCGGGTTGGGCCACCGCCATGGTCGCCCACTCCGGGCAGCCAGAGGGTTAAGGGAATGCCCGTTTGGGTTTCCCAGGCGCAGGCGTAGGTTGCCATTTTGACGGGATCGATACCTTCCCCAATGGGAGCTGACATCAGGCTAAAAACCTCAGTTCCATCGGGTGATCGCCACTTGAATACTTCGTAGGGAAACTTTGTGGTGTCGTTCCAGCGCAGTTTTTGGGTAACGAAATAATGAATGCCCCCCTGCTTTAAGAGCTGGGGTAGCTGCCAGTTGAAACCAAAGCTATCCGGCAACCAGGCGATCGGGCTGAGGGTGCCAAACTTTTCCTGTAAGTAGCGCTGACCATAGAGGAGATGACGAGCGATCGCCTCACCGCTGATGATATTTAGCTCCGGTTCTACCCACAGGCCACCGATGGGTTCCCACAGGCCAACGGCGACCTGTTGCTGAATTCGCTGGAACAGGTCGGGACGGTTTTGCTCAATCCACTCATACAGGGCAGGGGTGGAATGGCAGAAGATGAGTTCGGGAAAGTCCTGCTGCAGCTTGAGAACTGATTCAAATGTGCGCTCTGCAGCTAACCAGGTGTCATCAACTGTCCATAGCCAGGCCATATCCAAATGGGCGTGACCGAGGAGTTTGATCGTTCGTTGCTTGATTAAGTTGGAGAGGGGAAGCAGGCGATCGCGCAGTTCTGCCAAACTTTGGTCGAAGCGAGAGCGGTTGGGGAGGAGAGACCAATCGACTTGGGCAACCGATGCGGCGAGGAACTCTAGCTGGTCGGGGGCGAAGGTTTCTAGATAAATTTGGAGGACGGCCAGTTCGTCGGCGATGAAGCCAGGTTCAAGGGGAGCGTTATCGTTGGGGGCTTCGTAGAGGCAGAGGGAGCGAACGAGTGCGCCATCATCATGACCAGGGCTGACCAGGCGGAGGGCAATCGTAAACTCCTCGCCAGGGGTGACTGCATGACTCAGCAGGAGCCGGGTTGAGCAGTCAAATAGATCGCCTTCCTGCACCAACTGACCGTTAACAAAAATTTGCGCCCCCTCCGCCCACCAGATCAGCGCGATTC
>JBAUTA010001044.1:0-2376 GCA_049581985.1 Kovacikia sp. | reverse complement strand
ATTGGTTTCCCCAGCGAGTGGGGACCGGCAGGGGCGATCGCGGCGATCGTTGATTACTTGGGAGGCAAGTTTCCATTCAATTGGTTTCCCCAGCGAGTGGGGACTAGATTTACTACGTCGTAATGATGCAGTATTCTGCACCACAGTGGGTTTCCATTCAATTGGTTTCCCCAGCGAGTGGGGACAAAGATTGTTTCGTTAGGTGTGCCGTTGATAAGGCCGCTGTTTCCATTCAATTGGTTTCCCCAGCGAGTGGGGACTACCACAGAAGAACTGGTTCAGGGCAGGCTACGGGCCGCGAGTTTCCATTCAATTGGTTTCCCCAGCGAGTGGGGACTTGACTTTGATGTAGTGGTTCCACTGGGCGTTGCTTAGTTTCCATTCAATTGGTTTCCCCAGCGAGTGGGGACTTGAGATTGCCCCTCTACGCAATAGGCAAAAATCCCATAGCTGTTTCCATTCAATTGGTTTCCCCAGCGAGTGGGGACCCCCCTCTCTAGAACCTTTATTCCATCGAATATCCAGAGTGGATTTGCGAGGGATACAGATTGAGAAGAGTTATCGTCATTATGCCATCAATTCAAAGGATTGCCAAACCCTTACCATATCAGCTATCGAGGCTTTCCACGAAAATAGGTCGGTTCAGCCTGTTGGAACATCCCTCGCAAAAATTTTCTCAGACAATTACAGAACCACGCGGTTTTAGCAACGGCAGTCCACCCCAGACTTCTACCTGCCCCAGCGTATGTCGTGAAATCGGATAAAACCGCACACTGTCCTCTGCTTCTTTCACCTTTCTTCTGAGCCGCGATCGCAATTCCTCATAGCGGGTTTCCGTCAGCATACATTCAAACACGCTGTACTGAACTCGCTGCCCGTAGCCTTCCAATAAATCAGAAACCTTCTTGCGGCGTTTGTCACAGGGTATATCGTAGGTCACAACATAGAAAAGCATGGTCTGGCGAATGGCTGGGTAAACGACAGGATCCAGATCGATCGTTAACGAATTAAATAAGGCTGATACGGTTGTGTTGGGTTATAGACGAATTGTTTGTATGCTTTGACTTGCCGCATCAAAATGTCCCAACGCGGTTGGTCTCCAGGCTCTATCTGTACCGCCCGTCGCCGTAACCGTCGAGGCTGGGTATCTGGGGCCTCTGGAAAGGAATGCTCAGCCTCTCGCTCTGCAACTCGTCTTCGCAGCCGTCGAGATGGTTCAGAACCGTTATTAGTTTCCGGTGGATTGGTTGAAACCTGGCCTTTTTCTTCCATTCGCATTAAGAATGCTCGCAGGTATTTCTTGCGCCCAGAATCGTTGAGATAGCAGCCCCCATCCCGCCATTCAAAATCATGGTCTGCACTCATCACCCCTCGATTGATGAGATAGAGAACCAACGAATCAACGATCGCCGCCCGAAATTCTTCAATCAAGTCTGAAGCCAGGGCTGCATGGCGTTCACTCCCCTGATGCAAACAGGCATAGTAGGGGTCTAAGCCTTGCAGCTCAATCAAGCTCAGCAGATGGTTCCAGAGAATTTGATAGCCAAAACTCAGCATGGCATTGACTGGGTTGCCAGGAGGCCGCCGAGAACGCCCTGAAAACTCAAAGGCAGGGTTACTAATGCATTCTCCCAATGCCGAGAAATAGCTGGCACTCCCAGCTCCTTCCATGCCCATCAATCGTTCAATTGAATCGGCCTGAGCCGCTTGTTGAGCCAGATAGTCAATGGCCTGAACCGCTTTGGTGATGGCATCCAATGGCTGACGACGACCCTGGCGCATCAAAATCACCCGGCTGTTTCTTAACTTCGCCTGCACCAGTTCTCTAGCAACGTGCAGCTGCATATCCGACGACAATGCCTGCTGATAGCGAGCGAGATAGCGATAACCCTGTTCGATTGGAATGAGCCTGCCGTAGCAGCGCCCCATACGAGAGAGGTAGACGATGGGAATATCCCGTTGCAGGCAGGCACGGATCACTTGAGTTGTGACCTGAGATTGGCCAAAAATCAGGATTTGCTCAATCAGGGGTAGCTGTACTTCATCTAGCACAGTCTGCCCCTGTTTGATGAGGATCATCTCCTGTTTCAAAGACAGGTAGCAGCCCTGCTGGGATACATAGAGGGATTTCATCGCTGGCAAATAAAGTTGTCGCAGTTCAATTAATTCAGAACTCCAGTCAGATTGCATGTCTACCCTCTAGCTTGGAGAAGCACAGACGCTTTTCTTACTGCTGTTTCTGCGGAACTTTTTCGCTCTAGTACAGGCTTTCTTCGGTGATTGTTCGAGGCATGTAGGGAGAGAATTAATGACTTCGGCGATCGCCAAGCATCTGGTAGAAGTTATACTCCATTTGATTTGAAAACAGTGCAAATG
>JBAUTA010001043.1:0-10524 GCA_049581985.1 Kovacikia sp. | reverse complement strand
GCACCCCGTCCCCAATCTGCCCTGTTAGCTATTTAAATTGGTATCACAAAGCTTCCCAAGCTCACAACGGATTGAGGACTGCCATATGGGTAAAACGAAGAGTTTACAAGGTCACTTTAATAGCGGCATAAGGCTTGTTTGGGGGCATGGTTTGAGGTCGATTGGCGTAATCGGGGATGACCAGGAGACGGGTGGGGCGTTGAATCCCGGAGATGGGTGATTGTGCCTGCTACCCAATCCTGCCTACCCATTTCCATTTTTGCCTCTGCTCAAATCTTTGCTTCTCTTACCGGAGGAGGTGTTGATCCGGGAATTTCTCTGGCAGGATAGAGGAAAATGGTTTAGGGGTTGACAAAATGGCAAGTTCAATCAAGGAAAAAATTACTACGGACGTCACTCAGGTAAAGGAAGTCGGAAAGTACCGTAGCGAACGAATTCGGGAAATTATTCGGCAGGCGGTGACCGAGTTGCAATCCGAGGTCAAAACTGGATCTAGCGAAATCCGTTCGGTGGTAAAAGATGCATTCTCAGGGGCGATCGCGGCTCTTCAGGGAACAGGCAACGAGGTCAAGGAGGAAATCACAGCAACCGTTGAAGGCATTATCGACGGCATTAGCTACAAAAGTCAGGAAAAGATTGCCCAGACAGAGGCTGAAATTCAGCAACTACAGGACAAGTTAACCCAGCAGGAAGAAGCGCTAGAACGGGAAGTGGAGAGCGGGATTGCTCAAATTAAAGAGGCCGGAAAAGATACTCCGGATGCGATCCGGACCCAAATCGATGCGGCGATCGCAGCCCTGCAAGACAGTGAAGAAGTGACGTTACTGAAAAAACGCTATGCCCAGCTTCAAGCCCAAATTGCAATTTTGCGGGCAAATCTGGCAGCGAATAGCGGCACCTATTATGACCGGGCACAGTCGCATCTGGAAGATGCCAAAAACTGGTACAACAAAGTTCAGCCCAAAGCTGAAGAAGTAAAAAGCCAGGCAGACCAGGCATTTGATCAGGTGCAACAGAAAATTGGTGAGGCGGGAACTGCCCTTGCCCGACGGGAACGCAGCGTCCGCAAACATCTGAGCGACCTGCTGTATCACGCCGCTGAAATTGTCAGAGAAGGGAGCCATAAGACAGACCAGCCGATCGCCCAACTGCCTCCAGCGGAGGATTCTTCGCCAACGAAAGAGGTAAACGGATGAAATAGAGCTGAGGGGATGGGGTACAGGGGTACTAAAGCTCAAAACTCTTAGTCCTCCCCCTCCCCCTCTATTCCCTTGCTTTGTTCAGAATTTCTATAGGAAATACCCGGAACCGGGAAAGCAATGATACGATCGGGAATGCTGATTTGACAATATTCCGACCGACTTACCGGGAATTAATACTTATTGAAGTAGGATTTTTGGTTGTCAGCGTTGTTATTTCTGACTGCTCTTAGCAAGGTTCTCTGTTTTTTCCCCTTTCACGTCGATCCAATGGTTAATACTCAAAATCCTCCCGCCGTTCGTAAACCTTCCAAAGTTGAGGGACTTAAGGAACATAGCAACTTTTTACGTGAGCCAGTTGCCTCCGAGCTGTTGCTGGATACGACCCACTTTACCGAAGATGCCATCCAGATTTTGAAATTTCATGGCTCTTATCAACAGGACAACCGGGATAACCGGGTGAAAGGGCAGGAAAAAGATTATCAGTTTATGCTGAGGACGCGTAGTCCTGGCGGCTTTATTCCCCCCGAACTGTATCTAACCCTCGATCGGCTGTCGGATGAATACGGCAACCATACGATTCGGGCCACCACTCGCCAGGGGTTTCAGCTGCATGGGGTGGTGAAGAAAAACTTGAAGGCGACGATCGCCGCGATCGTCAACAATATGGGATCGACCCTGGGTGCCTGCGGAGACCTGAACCGTAACGTTATGGCTCCCCCTGCTCCTTACAAAAATCGTCCTGAGTATGAATATGCCTGGACTTATGCAAATCGGATTGCCGATCTGCTGACTCCCCAAACCGGGGCATACTACGAAATCTGGCTTGATGGAGAAAAAGCCGTTTCAGCCACAGAGGATCCGGCGGTCATCGCGGCCCGGCAGCGAAATGGTAACGGAATGGTTTTCCATGACCAGGAGGAACCGCTCTATGGAACTTGCTATATGCCCCGTAAGTTCAAAATCTGCGTGACCGTTCCCGGCGATAACTCGGTAGACCTTTTTTCCCAGGATGTGTGTCTGGTCGTTTTGACCAATCCTGCAGGGGAGTTAGAGGGCTTCAATGTGTTTGCGGGGGGTGGTTTGGGACGCACTCATAATAAGGAAGAAACCTTCCCCCGGATTGCCGACCCAATTGGATATGTGGATCAGGCGGATGTTTATGATCTGGTGAAGGCAATCGTCGCCACCCAGCGGGATTATGGCGATCGCACCGATCGTCGTCATGCTCGCATGAAGTACCTACTGGAGGACTGGGGGGTTGAACGGTTCCGCGATAAGGTTGAAAGCTACTTTGGGAAAAAAATTCAGTCCCTCAAACCCTTACCAGAGTTCAAATATCTGGATTTTCTTGGCTGGCATGAACAGGGTGATGGCAAATGGTTTGTGGGCATTTCTATCCAAAATGGTCGGATTAAAGATGAGGGTTCGCTGCAACTGAAGACAGCCCTACGGGAAATTGTCCAAAAGTTTAATTTGCCTATGCGGTTGACTCCCAGCCAGGATGTGGTGCTCTATGAGATTGATTCGGCTCAGAAAGCAGAGATTCAAACTATCCTGAAGCGCTGTGGGATTAAGGGAGAGAACGACATTGATCCGCTCGTGCGTTACTCGATGGCATGCCCGGCATTACCGACCTGTGGGCTGGCAACTACCGAGTCTGAACGGGTGATTCCCGCCATTCTGGAGCGGATTCGGGCTTTGCTGAGCAAGGTGGGGCTGCCTGAAGAACATTTTATTATTCGGATGACGGGCTGTCCTAATGGCTGTGCCCGTCCCTACCTGGCGGAACTGGGCTTTGTCGGAAATGGTCCCAATCTCTATCAGGTTTGGCTGGGGGCTGCCCCGAATCAAACGCGGTTGTCCAAAGTCTATATTGAAAAGCTGCACGTAGATGATCTGGAAACTGCCTTTGAGCCAGTTTTTGTTTACTTCAAACAGTCTCGGAAAGCGGGAGAAAGCTTTGGGGATTTCTGCGATCGCGTCAGTTTAGATGCCATTCACCAATATGTCGCCACCTATCAACCCGATCAACTTGCCTCTGAAGAGAATGGGGCGGCAACCGACCTTACCCCTCCAAAATCCGCATCTACCAGGGTGCGCCGCCGGATAACGGTTCAAGAGAAACTTTACACCCGTCTTCTGGAAACCGCCAGCCTCAAAGGGTTACCTGTTAGCCAATTGGCTAATGAGGCGATCGAAGCGTATCTGAACCGGAATGAGTAAAGTTCTAGAGGTCTGGTAAGACTATTCTTTCGCCGTAAGTGTTTCGCCAAACGGTGAAAGCCCTGTACTCCGTTGCCTTTAGTCGTGGTTGCTTTTTGAAGGCAATATTTCTCGGTTAAGCCCCAGTGAATGGAATTCGCGGCTACAAACGCAAAGTCTGCCGTCGCAGACTACGGATAGTCCAGCCTACGGCGGCAGGTTTCGTTTCTATAGCTGCGGTTTCAACTGCCACTAACCGAGAAGTATTGCTTTTAAAGGGGGATTACGATATCGGAGCTAGGAGACTTTCGTTAGTTGTTTTTTCATCTCCTGTTCATACTGTTCTGCATTCAGTCCGACAATCAGATGGAGTTTGTGGTCTGGGAGTTGCATAATGCCATCTACTCCCGCCGATCGCAGGGCCTCGGAATCGATGGCTCTATCGTCAGCCACCTCCAGGCGCAGGCGGGTGAGGGCAGCAGAATCAACCCGCTGAATGTTTTTACTACCCCCTAAAGCGTTGAGCATAGCGCTGACTTTACGGGCTGCATCCGGGTCGCGGGGAATTTCCAGTTCGATCGATTCACTTGCGGCGGCAGCTTCCTCTGCAGGAGCAGGCGTATAGGCTTCGTCTGCCTCTGGCCCTGCCGTCTTCAGATAATCAATCATGTCGGTTTTGAGGTTCTCAGACCGGGGACCGAAAATTGCCTGGACACTGTCGCCAACCTCCAGCACACCAGAAGCGCCAAAGGCTCTCAGTCTGGCTTTACTGACGCGATTCTTATTTTGAACGGTGATCCGCAACCGGGTAATGCAAGCATCCAGGGTGGCAATGTTGTTGCGTCCGCCAAAGGCCCGCACCAGTTCCCGTGCCATTTCGGAAGCACTGCCAGAGAGGACGGGGGCAGCCTCACTGGCTCCTTCCCCCTGGTCTTCTTCACGTCCGGGTGTGGCTAAGTTAAAGAAGCGGATGGCAAATCGGAAAACAGTGTAGTAGATAGCTGCTGCTACAATTCCTCCCCCGATGATCAGTTTCCAGACACCCGGAGTGCCGAGGCGGTTGAACAGGAAGAAATCAATGAATCCCTGGGAGAAGGTAAACCCCATGCGACCGCCCAAGGTCACAAATAAAAAATCACAGACCCCTGCCATAAAGGCGTGGATGACATACAAAATCGGCGCAACGAACAGGAAGGAAAACTCGATCGGCTCTGTGATTCCCGTCAGGAAAGAGGTAAATGCGGCAGATAGCATAATACCGCCTGTCAGGTTGCGGTTTTTGGGTTTGGCGCTCCGCCAAATTGCGATCGCGGCGGCGGGAAGGCCAAACATTTTAAACCAGTAGGCACCCCCCAAAATCCCGGCGGTTCTGTCCCCTGCGAAGAAGCGGGTGATGTCCCCGTGAACGACTTTGCCTGCGGAATCAGTGAAGGAGCCAATCTGGAAGAAGAAAGGCACATTCCAGATGTGGTGCAGGCCAAAGGGTAACAGCGACCGTTCGACAACCCCATAGATGGCAGCCGTCACCGCTACGTTGCCGCCGGATGCAGCGGCATTTGCGGCGGCGTTGATCGCATTGCCAATGGGGGGCCAGATGATGCTCATGCCAACGCCCATGGCGATCGCGGTCAACCCCGTAATAATTGGCACAAATCGCTTTCCGGCAAAGAATCCAAGATATTGGGGGAGCTTAATCCGGAAAAATCGATTGAACATATAGGCAGCAATGCAGCCCATAATCAATCCTCCGAATACCCCCGTATCCAGGGTAGAGATTCCCATCACTGGTTTCAGGGTTGTGGGATCAACCCCCCAGAGTTGGGTTGAAGCAGCCCCCAGGGAAGCCACAAATACTGCAAAACCGACGGTGGCAGCCAGGGCAGAAACCCCATCATTGGCAGTGTAGCCGATCGCCACTGAAACAGCAAAGATCAACGGTAGGTTAGCAAAAACAGCATCCCCTGACTGCTTCATAATGGTTGCCAACTGTTCTGGCAACCACCAAAAAGCTTCACTGGAGATAATTCCCTTTTTGACATTGTCGATTTCAATTGTGCGGGCACTGCCAAGCCCCAATAGGAGTCCGGCGATCGGCAATACAGAGACGGGAAGCATCAACGACTTGCCCATCTGCTGCAACAAGGCAAAGGATTTTTTCCACATAGTATTTGGTTATTCGGTGTGAATTGTGAATGAATCAGCTCAAGCCCAGGGGAAATAGAGGAGGAGCCATGATTGGAGAGGTAAGGATTGGAGGGGGCATGATTGGAAGGTGATGGATGTTGCCCTACCACCGCCGCCCTATCCTCCGTTCCCTACTCTTCCGGCAAAGGACAAAGGACCCTTACCTCGGCAGCTGTGTCGAGCGTCAATGCTTTCTCTGCTAACTTTTGACATTCGGCAAAGCTGAGTTCACGAATCTGTGCCTTAATCCCAGGAATTGTAGGAACGCTGACGCTGAGTTCCTTGATGCCCAAGCCAATTAATAGCGGAACTGCCTGCGGATCACTGCCAATGCCGCCGCAGATGCCGCACCATTTGCCGTGTTTGTTGGCAGCTTTGGCGGCCATGCCAATCAGGTTTAATACAGCCGGATTGAGTCCATCGACGTAGGCAGCTAGTTTGGGGTGTCCCCGATCCATGGCTAGGGTGTATTGGGTTAGATCGTTGGTTCCGATCGAAAAGAAGTCGGCTGCTGCTGCAAACTGGTCGGCCATCAAGGCGGCGGCAGGAATTTCCACCATGATGCCCACGGGCATGGGGGCAATGCCCAGGTTTTGGCGTTCTGCTTCGAGCATCGCTTTTGCCATCTGAAACTCTTCCAACCGGGCAATCATGGGAAACATAACCATTACCTTGCCTGCCTGGGATGCCCGCAAAATTGCCCGTAACTGAGTCCGTAAAATTTCGGGGCGATCGAACCCAATGCGGACGCCGCGTTCGCCCAGGAAGGGGTTTTCTTCGTGGGGAATCGGCAAATAGGACAGCGGCTTGTCGCCACCCACATCCAGGGTACGGATAATCAGGGATCGATCGGGACCTAAAGCCTGCGCGATGCTGGCGTAGATTTCCGTTTGCTCATCTTCGCTGGGGGCACTGGTGCGTTCCATAAAGATAAATTCCGATCGCAATAGACCAACGCCTTCGCCACCCAAATCAACGGCTTTTTCTGCCTCTGCTTTGCTGCCGATATTAGCCACAATTTCCATCCGATGGCCATCGGTGGTAATGGCTGGTTCGCTGGCCACTGCCAAATCGGTCTGGCGTTTCTCTTTCAGGTGGGCTTGCAGCCGCCTGACTTTTTCCATCTCCTCGGGGGAGGGGTTGAGCCGCAGCGTGCCCTTATTGCCGTCCAAAATTACGGGGGTGCCATCGGGTAAATCCAGAACCCGGGGTTCGGTGCCAGCGATCGCGGGAATATCCATGGCTCGCGCCAGGATGGAAACGTGGGAAGTTGCCCCGCCGCCAACGGTACAAAAACCCAGAACCTTAGACCGATCCATCGTGGCGGTATCGGAGGGGGTTAAATCTTCGGCAATCAAAATGGTGTTGTCAGGATAGGTTTTCGCCTCCAGTCTCGCCCCTGTTAAAATGCGCAACACCCTGCCGCCGATATCCCGCAGATCATTGGCACGGGCTGCCAGCAGTTCATTCTGCAATCTAGAAAGCTGTAATGCCTGAGCCGTGTAGGTTTGTTTCCAGGCAAAGGCGGCGCTTTTTCCCTGTTCGATAGCGCTGACTGACGTTTCTACCAATTCCGGATCTTCCAGTAGCTCCAGATGGGCCGCAAAGATGGCTGCCTTGGCCGCATCAGCCTGTCCATGAACCTTTGCCCGCAGAGCTTCTACTTCTAGCTTTGCCTGAGCGATCGCCTGCTCCAGGCTATGCCGTTCCTCATTTGGACTTTTGGCGGTTTCCGTTACGGTAATTTCCTGATGCTGAATGCGGCAGGTTATCCCTACGGCAATTCCCGATGAAGCAGCAACCCCCCAGAGCAGATTGGCATCGGTTGAGCGGGGACGCGGAGCAGGGGCAGAAATTGCTGAAAGGGCAACGCTGGCAGGGGCAGTAATTGGCGTCGATCCCTCTTCCCCTAACCCAGAGCGTAGGGCTTCTGTAAGCTCTGCGATCGCCTCTTTCGCATCTGGCCCTGTCGCGACCAGTTGTACGGTGTCTCCGTACTCAATCTGCAACCCCATAACGCTGACCAGGCTGCGCACATTGGCCCGGTCTTTACCCCGTCGTAGGCGAATCTCAGACTTATATTTTTTTGCCAGATTTGCCAGTACGGCCGCGGGTCTTGCATGTAAACCCGTTGGATTTGGCACACTAATGGTTTCTGAAATAATCGCGTCGCCCGGTTCAGAGACAGTTGGCGTGGGAGGATTGGCTGCCTCGGCCAACGACAGTTCTAGCACCACATCTTGAGCCGCCGTGACATTGCCAGTGTGGGGGCCAAAAACTGCAACCCGGTCACTGTTGGTAATCACAATTTGGGTCAATAGGCTGCGGGCATGAAGCGCTACATAATCAGCATCAAAGTCAATCAGCGCATCTCCTGTCTGAACCCGATCGCCCATCTTGACTTTCGGCGTAAATCCCTGACCTTTGAGGGTTACCGTATCTAACCCAATGTGCATTAGCACTTCCAACCCATCACTGGTTTTCAATGTGATTGCATGATGGGACGGATGAAGCTGAATAACTTCCCCATCACAGGGAGCCAATAAAGTCTGATTGACCGGATCAATTGAAATGCCATCCCCCACCATTTTCTGGGCAAAGACTGGGTCAGGCACCTGCTCGATCGGTATCAAATGCCCAGATAGCGGTGCTAGCAGAGAAACGCTGGTACGGGTCTGAACCGACGTTGGACTATAGCTCATGATATCTCCTGATTATTATGGGCGGTTCGCAAAGGTGAAGGTCCGTCAGGCAGCCAGTAGTTCGTCAGAATGGGTAGAGGGAGGGGATGCCCAAATCCACAAAACTGATAACAAGACTATTTAAGGGTTTTCGATCCCTCACAGTAGTCTCGATAAACCACGGGTTGCTAGTGTTTTAAAATCACTCTGCAGATAGAGGCCAACAAAACGTTTTTTGGATAAAGCTACTGTGTGAACACACACATTTCAATTAGAACAGTGTTTCTTAAACCCAGTAGTATTCATGTTAAGAAACTGAAAGCCATGTTTCTATAAGCACTTTATGGATCTTAATTAAAGTGCTTGAAAAGTCCGCCAAAAGTCGGTTTTATAGGATTTTGTTATCGGTTTGTAATTTTATTTGTTACTTTGTAAACTTCCTAACTGGAATCACGGGAGAGACTATTTCTACTTACTGATTAAATCAATTAGATAATGGTTAAAAAATTTTGGCAGATATAGCGATTCTATTTGGATTTTGCGATCAACCCACACCTGATCGAGTGCTGGGCGGAGTTGAAGCTCGATCACCATTGTTGCTCCAACCTTGCCAGGTTAATAGAATTATTTTTGTAGGGGCCTGTAGGGGCCGTGTCTGCTCCTAAAATCGGCAGTGCTAATCTTCTGAGTCTTCTAGGGCTGCTTCCTGGGCTGCTTCCTCGCGTTGCCGATCCTCGATCGCTTGAATCGCCAGCAGTAATTCTTCTTCCTGCGCCTCAAACGCTTCCTCTGAAATTTCACCCATATCCACTGCAATTTGGAGGGCTAGGAGTCGCTTATGCAAATTCTCCTGATTATCTAATTCTGCTTCTGCTCGTTCCTGAATTTGTTCTGCAATCCAGGTCAGTCCGGTGATCGGGGAAATGAGAAGATCGAGAAGCATTGGGAGGAAAAGGATAAAGGATAGGAGGGGGAGAGGGAGAGAGGGGAGGAGAGGGGGGTGATCTTTGACTGGCAGCTATCTCCTTTTTAGGGCACCTCCTCTATAACTACTCTTCTAATTGATCGAATTGGGCGAAATTATAGGGCGCTGTCAGATTGTTATAACGGATTTTCAAGCGCTGGTCGAACTGATGATCAAGAATTTCTACCTGTTCACTAAATACGGGCTCTGCCTCCCAGGGAATGAGATAGGCCGCATTGTAGATCATGGATTCTGTCAGCGTCTCGTTTTCCACTAGTTCCGTTGCTAAGGGATTTAATGCTGCCCGGAAGGCTTCGATAATCCCTTGTTTGCGGGATTCCAGGGTTTTTTCGATCGCCTGCCCGATTGACACAATCTCATCCATGCTCAGGTTTTTCCCTTCCAGACTATCTCGCTTTGTCTTAAGGGACTGATCCTCATCTAAAAGTGCCTGGAGCTCAGCATCCTGCTGCCAAAACAGCTTGATACCTACTTCACGCTGGCCTTCTAACTTGCTAAATAGTTGTTCTAGCCTGAAACCGTGGGGCCCTGTTAGTTGTTTTGTCACCGTATCCCAGTTTTCTACAATCAGACCAAACTGGAGCGGCAAAAGGGTATGATAACCAGCCTGCATTGCTTGCTCTAGAACTTTCTCGTGACCTAGCAGGTTGCGGCGGCTTGCCAAATAGCGTTCCTGTTGGGCTTCAGAACACAGAAAAGCAAATCCATCAACCACTTCAGTCTGCACAGGCTGTTTATCCAGCCCCTCCAGGTGGCAGTCTTGAGGTCCGGGAACGGGGAAAATTCCGTATAGGTAAAGTCCGTGGCTCATAGGAAAAAGACGTAAGGGGACAATGCCTCAATGAAATCTGAGACTACTTTTATAGTTCCCCTAAACTTTACAAAATCTCCCTATGACTCCTGTTCGTTAGCTAAAGATGGGCGGTTATGTTTTTACAAGCGCTGAGGACTGCTGAAGCGATACCTTAAGGTTCATGGGTTTTATTGACTAACGGCAACTTAATTGTGAAATGAGTCCACCCTGTTTCGCTACTGACCTGAATAATGCCATTCATGCGTTCGATGAACTTTTTCACCAGGCTCAGTCCTAAGCCGGTACCGCCCTGCTGCCAGCGATCGCCATTGGGCACTCGATAAAACCGCTCAAACAGGTGAGGCAATGCGTCAGCGGGAATTTCAGCTTCGTTACTGATCAGAAAATGTAAGCATAAAGGCTCAGGAATTAAGGATGAGTCTTCTTTCCTATCCCCTTCCTCTAAGCATTGATCTG
>JBAUTA010001042.1:0-3271 GCA_049581985.1 Kovacikia sp. | reverse complement strand
GTTTACAACAGCCTCTTTACCGCCCATGCCACGGTGATGATTTTTCTGTGGATTGTGCCCGCTGGGACCGGGGGGTTTGGTAACTATCTGGTGCCACTCCTGATTGGGGCACGGGATATGGCGTTTCCTAAGCTCAATGCCCTTGCGTTCTGGATTATTCCACCTGCCGGAGTGATGCTGTTACTCAGCTTTTTTGTTGGCGCTCCGGGGTCTGGGTGGACTTCCTATCCGCCGCTGAGCCTGGTCAACGGCAAAGCGGGTGAGGCGATCTGGATTCTCAGTGTGCTGTTGCTGGGAACTTCTTCCATCCTGGCAGCCGTGAATTTTCTGGTCACCATCTGGAAAATGCGAGTGCCGGGGATGGGCTTGAATCAAATGCCCCTGTTCTGTTGGGCCATGCTGGCAACCTCGGCCCTGGCGCTGATTGCCACACCTGTCCTGGCAGGGGCGCTGATTCTCCTATCGTTTGACCTGCTGATTGGCACGTCGTTCTTTAATCCGACCGGGGGGGGAGACCCGATCGTTTACCAGCATTTGTTCTGGTTCTACTCCCATCCAGCGGTTTATATCATGATCCTGCCGGTGTTCGGCATGATTTCTGAGATTCTGCCCGTCCATTCCCGCAAACCAATCTTTGGTTACAAGGCGATCGCCTACTCCAGTCTGGCAATTAGCTTTTTGGGATTAATCGTCTGGGCCCACCACATGTTCACCAGCGGCACCCCTGCCTGGCTCAGAATGTTTTTCATGATCACCACGATGGTGATTGCGGTGCCAACCGGGATTAAAGTCTTTAGCTGGCTGGCAACCATCTGGGGTGGCAAATTGCGGCTCAACAGCGCCATGCTGTTTGCCATGGGTTTCATCTCCATGTTTGTGATCGGTGGCATCAGCGGTGTCATGGTGGCAGCTGTTCCGTTTGATATCCATGTTCACGACACCTACTTCATCGTTGCCCACTTGCACTATGTGCTGTTTGGCGGGAGTGTATTTGGGCTATATGCCGGGTTTTACCAGTGGATTCCCAAGATGACGGGGCGAATGCTGAACGAAACCTGGGGCAAAATCCACTTTGCCTTGACCCTGATCGGGTTTAACCTGGCCTTTCTGCCGATGCACAAGCTGGGCCTGGAGGGCATGAACCGCCGAATCGCGGAGTACGATCCCAAATTTGCGACTCTCAACATGATCTGTTCAATCGGGGCGTATATTCTGGCCGTATCCACTATCCCCTTTATTGTGAATGTCTGCTGGAGCTTGTTTTATGGACCGAAGGCAGGGGACAATCCCTGGGATGGTTTAACCCTGGAGTGGATGACCAGTTCCCCTCCGCCGGTGGAAAACTTTGAGGCCGACCCGGTTCTCGCCACCGGACCCTATGACTATGGCATGGGCAATCGCAGCACCCAGGTGGATGTTCTCTTCTCCGAACCCTCCGATCCTGAACTTTCAGCCGGACCCAGTTCTGCCCTGCGGGCAAAAGCCGATCCGGCGGTTGCTGCCCACCCAGACGATCGCGTGGGCGAAAGTGCTAATCGCGAATAGTTTATGAACTCAGATGGGTCAGTGATAGACCGTCTGCCCAATCTCTCCTATCCTTTATCCTTTCCACCCCACTCCAGCTCATGACAGGTTCAACTCTTGATTCTGCAAAAACAGCGCTTAACTATCACCATGCCGATGAGGTCGCAGCACCCCACGGTGGAGAACATCATGATTTTCGGATTCAGGGCATCATTGTATTCCTGATCGCGGAAGGCATGATTTTCCTGGGGCTGTTCACCGCATACCTGACCTTTCGCGCGGTTGCCCCCGTCTGGCCCCCCGAAGGAACCCCAGAAAGGGAACTCCTTTTACCTGGCATTAATACCATCATTCTGATTTCTAGTAGCTTTGTCATCCACAATGCGGATACGGCAATTAAAAAGAACGATGTTAAAGGGCTGCAAAAGTGGTTTGTGATTACGGCTGTGATGGGGTTAGTCTTCCTGATCGGTCAAATTTATGAATACTTCCATCTAGAGTTTGGGCTGACCACAAACCTGTTTGCCAGTACGTTTTATGTCCTGACGGGGTTTCACGGGTTACACGTTTGCTTTGGTCTGCTGCTAATTCTGGCGGTGCTGTGGCGATCGCTGAAAAAAGACCACTACAACAACCAAAAACACTTTGGGGTTGAAGCTGCCGAAATCTACTGGCACTTTGTCGATGTCGTTTGGATCGTCCTGTTCTTGCTGCTTTATATTTTGTGAATCGGTTGTCCGGTTTGTTGTACTTTTTAACGAATGACGGAGGGTTGTAAAACCTATTCCTCTGTCATTCCTTTAGCAGCCTGTCGGAGTAATCGAAGTTCTCGTTACCAGGCTCAGCCTGGTAACGTAAAACTGGAGGCTCTGCTTCCATCTGACTAGAGGCAGAGCCTCCAGACAGGTCTTCCCAGGAGGATCCTGGGAAGGCGGAGAGTCTCCCCGACAGGCTGCTAGCACCAATGTTACCGATTCACTTTCTATGGACAGGTCTGGTCTACGGCCCCAATTATGGCGATAGAAAAGAATCCGAAAGAGTTTCGTCCTTTAGACGGAATTTTGTAACTAAAAATTGTTATATCCTTAGCCCTATTAATCAGGATCGGGGTGCAGGGGTGAAACCCTTGGCTGGGGGCAACGCCCCCACTCCCCCTCTAATCGTCTGTCCTAATCAAACTGGCGATAGCTATAGCGATCCTATTTGGATGGTGAAAGCCTTTCCCGCCAAGCACAGGCTTTCACCACTCTGATTGTTCACAACTGATTTAGGACTGCTATATATCCTCAGGTTGCGATTGGGGGAGTAGCCTCCGATGAAACCGCCAGGATTTCTATGAAGATTGAGCAGCGTCACGACTGGCCCCAGACAGCGGAAGCGGCGATCGCCATTCAGCAAACCCTCCGCAGCGAAATCATGATCACCGATCAACTGGGGATTATCCGCCTGGTCGCTGGTGTGGATGTTGGGTTTGAAGCAGAGGGCACCATTACCCGTGCCGCAGTTGCTGTTCTCAGTCTAGAGGATTTGAAATTGCAGGATCGGGCGATCGCCCGTCGTCCTACCACCTTTCCCTATATTCCTGGCTTCCTCTCCTTTCGGGAAGTGCCCAGTGTCCTGGATGCCCTGGAAAAACTGAGCCTCGCCCCCGATTTGCTTTTATGTGATGGTCAGGGAATTGCCCACCCCCGACGGTTTGGCATTGCCTGTCATTTAGGATTATTAACCGATTTGCCATCCATTGGTG
>JBAUTA010001041.1:0-5022 GCA_049581985.1 Kovacikia sp. | reverse complement strand
CAATATCCACCTGCTGTTGGGCAAAATAAAGCCATGCCGCAGCGGTAAATACCTCAAATTGAGTGGGGGAAGGCTCGTTGGGTTGAATGGCTGCGATCGTTTGGTGGAGAACCTGTTCCAACGCGGTCTGGGAAATGGGCTGTTCGTTCAAACAAATGCGTTCGCACCAATCCACCAGATGGGGGGAAGTGTAGCGTCCCACGCGATAGCCTGCTTCTGTTAGCACAGACGACAGATAGGCACATACTGAGCCTTTCCCATTACTACCAGCAACATGAATAATCGGCACTCGCTCCTGGGGATTGCCCAAATTTGCTAGAAGCTGTTGAATGGATTCCAAGCCCAGACGCACGCCAAAGCGGGCGAAGGTTTGCAGAGTTTTATCAATGTCCACAGGCTTTCACGATCTAGGGTTCTAACTCTCCACAAATAACACGCTAAGAAATGACCGATTCTGGAAACTGCTCCTCTAGGGCAGGGAAAACCGGACAGGGGGGGCGATTGTCCAGGTTTTCGGGTTTATTCCAGGTAAAAGGTGCTTTCTGGGCAGCAGACATCCACAGTAACCGTTTTGCCCGTGTCATGGCGACGTAAAGGAGGCGAAACTCTTCTGCGGTTTTCAGGTTTTTTGCCCGTTCCCAGGCGGTTTCGATGTCCGGTAAGGGAAACTGGTTGTGTAGATGGGCGCGGATTTGGGCGCGGGCGACTTCAGCCAGCGTAAAGTTACCCAGAAATTGCACCTGGGGCGGAATCCATTGAGTACCGGGGATCATGTTTTCGTGCAGAAAGGGAAGGAAAACATAGTCCCAGTCCAACCCCTTGGCTTTGTGCATGGTAATCACCGTCAGTTGTCCAGGGCGGGTATACCGTTCTTCCCCATCCTCCGCCTCGACGGGTTCAAACTGTTCGGAGGTGACGATTTCGGTTAGGACAGTCAGGATGGCGGCAAGGGAATTGTCTCCTAAGGATTGCTGGGCAACCCGTTCTGCCAGTTTGTCGGCGGTTGCCAGTTCGGTCTGATCATAATCGAGCGTCAGCGCCAGGAAGGAAATCAACTGGCGGGGAGGCAGTTCCAGCCGGGCTCGCAGCAGACTGGTACAGTAGTGCCGCGACTGGGCAACAACCTCAGTCTGGGGGGGATCGAGGGGACCTGGGTAAAGGAATTGCTCAGGAAAACTTACCAAGGTGTTGAGATCCTGGGTTGGGATGAGTTTGCGATCGACCAGCGTCGTCAGGGTAGCCTTTAAGTAATCGGGGGAGTGGGGACGATCGCAAAACTGAAGCAGGGTCAACAGTTCAGCAGGTACATGGGATTGGCGATCGCGCTGGCCCACCTCATAGACAGGCAGGGTGTTTAAATACCAACGATAGAGTTCCCTGGCAACGAATCTACCCTGATCGTTTGTCCGAACCAGGACGGCTGCGGTGCCCTGGGGATTTTTCTGGAAAAGTGCGATCGCCCGCTGACCGATGAGTTCAACTGTTTGGTAGACATCCTCTGGCCTGTAAAGCTCCAGCCCCCGACCTGTAGCAGGGGGATTTGCCTCCGGTTGTGGATCACCCGCAGAAACAGGTTGAATCATTTGCAAGCTGAACGGTTGTTCCATCCCGGTCAACCCGGCGTGGTTGGTCCAGCGCAGAAGGAAATTGGCAGCATCAATAATCCGACGAGTGCTGCGACCCGCCTGAGTCATCCTTGCCAATCGGTTTTTCTGCTTACAGGTGGCACAAAACTCCCGAAAATAAATTGGGTCTGCCGGAGTGAAGGTAGAGTTGATTGCCTGATTTGGATCTCCGACGCGCACCAAATTTTGTCGGTCTGCCTGGGTGGAGTCGGCAGGATCGGCGGCAAGGATTTCCAGCAACTTTGTCTGTAAAGGACTGGAATCTTGGGCCTCATCCTCAAAGACCGCAAACGTTTGATTTTGCCAGTACTGGCATACTGCCGCATCCTGAAGGACTCGCAATGCACCCAGAATCATTTCATCGTAGTCAATCAGATTTCGAAAGTGGAGTTGGGCCTGATAAAACTCATACAGCCCTGCAGCGATCGCCAGTACCGAATAGGGATCGGCAACCTGTTCGCTCTGGCGGCGCAAATCCTGCGGTAACAGCCCCGAACTTTTGGCCTCATGGATCACCGTTGCGGCCAGTGCAGGGAGCACTTCCGTTCGCAGGACAGACTGACGGCGCAAGCGTTCCGTTTCCTCCCCGTCAAACTGCTGTCCTTCAATCAAAAGTTGGTAGGGGCGGGTATTTGCCGAAATCCACTGTTCCACACAGGTGCGAATCAAGCGATGCGTCTGGTTGGGAGTCACCAACACACTGTCCTGATTGAGGCCGGACAGCTCCGGATGGGCACGGGCGATCGCCCAGGCAAGCCCATGCAGGGTTTGAACGGTAAAGCCTGCCGGTGGTAGGGACAGATCCTTCAAATAACCCCGAATTTTTGTCTTAATGTTTGCCGCTGCCGATCGGGTAAACGTCACGACCACTAGTTGACGACGATTGTTGAGTTTGTGGTGGGCGATGGCGATCGCCGCTGCCATCGCCATCCCTGTCGATTTCCCCGATCCTGGTACCGCTGACACCGCCAACGGTCCTGCCTGCCAATCGGCAATATCCTGTTGTCCCGGACGCAACCGATCCCGGAGTTGCTGAGGCGAGAACGTTTCGAGCACCATAGAAAAAGGGGGAAAGGGGAAGAGAGATAATGGGGGGAAGAGCGGCTACCGGAGAATCGATCGATGCCCTATAGCCATCGCCCATGCCCGATCACAAGGCAAACCTTTTAACTCTCGGATCTGAATAAATCCAGGGGCAAATGCCCAAACGTTTCATTCACATCTCCATCGTAAGCGGATTGGCAGGAGACCAGGACGCCCCTATATTTGCCAGTATAGGATTCCATCAAGCACCGTTCTTGCTTCGGATTGCATTTGATATAGATGGGTCCCTCCAGGGCAGAGACTTGCGGGTTACTTTCGTAGCCTAAAGCCCGCAGGTAACTCCTCAGCGCGATTTCTGCCTGGGCAACCGTATCGGCACAGATACCCAAAATTTGATAATCCGAATGCTTGGCAACGAGAAAGAGGGCCTGACGGATGAGGGGGTATTGGGGAAGCGGAGAATCGGAGGGTTGCTCGATACACAGAAACCGTCTCAAAATTTCTTGTGCGGATTCAAGCGTGAGATTGTCAGCGTCGAGGGTTGGCATATCGCTATAAATGGATTACTGACTGGGGACAAAGCTGCATCAACCATTTTGGCATCGAAATATAGCGGTTTTCCTGATCTTGCCCTAGTCAATTCCGGATCCAGTCCTGGAAATTACCAGGCTTATTGCAAACTATTTTCAACTCATAAATTTTAAGGTAGGATGATTGGTAATCCTTGTTGCATATTATTTGCAATAAGTGGTAGGCAGACTATTTAGAAATCTTAGAAAAATGCGGCCTTTAAGTTTTGCTGAAGTTGGCAGCGGTTTGATCAGATTGCCGGGTAGATGGGGAATGATGAAAGTGTAGACCCCTTGTAGCGGTTGTTTCCAGGGCTTTAGGGTAGTCCTTTCAACCCAAGTGACCCAGGCTTTGATTCTCACGACTACTAGGGGTCTGTCACGACTATTTTGCAGGCTTAAAAACCCTCAAAACACCCAGGACAGGGGTTTTGTGATTTAAGTTATCCCTCAAATCTGCTATTCACGGGCTACTCACGGATGGTGGGAATGCCAAGCGGGATTGCCCTACACCATCGCTCTATCTTCCATTTAAGAAACTATTGCATTAGCTAAAACCGAATGAACCCATCCCGTTTTCAGTCCTCAACTCCTCAAGTTTTGATGATTTCTCGCTGCGATCGCTGGCAAGCTTACCAGCGGTTTCAAGAACTAGAGATTCCCTGCCACTGCTCGGCAGAAGGCTATCTGAAAGTTGAAGTAAATACGCCCCTGGCAGCGCTTCAAGTCAAAAGCGTTGTTCAGCAATTAACTGCTTCCAGGGCAGAACTGACCGACTGGTTAGAGCGATGCTGGCAAACAAAGAGGGTTGAATAAAAAAATCGCCGCAGATTTTTAGACTTTTGATAGAGGCTTTTATGCCATTCCACCTGGGTCAAAATTTCTACCTTAAGATCAACCTATGAGCAACAAAAATAAACAGGTATCACTGTTCTGCCTGGAAGGACGATTTCTTGGTTTCCTGCGGGAGGACAGCTACAAAATTAAGTATCTCCGCCTGGCAACGGCTGAGGGGGAGCAGTGTATCAAGCTGTCGAAGGAAGCCCGTGCCTCAGTCGGGGGTGTTTTGACCCCTGGCGATTGGGTTCAGATTTGGGGCGAGAAGACGGTTAAGCCTGGGATAGAAGTCATCAAGCTGAAGGCGTCTAAGATCCGCATCGCGGCTTCCGGTGAATTTCCCACTGCTTTGGAAGCGAAAAGTGTTCCTGGGAAAAAAGCTGCGCCAGCAACCGCAACAATTCTTGTTTGTCAAAAATCGGACTGTATGAAGCGCGGGGGGAAAGCAGTCTGTAAAGCACTGGAAGCGGAGTTGGGCGATCGCGGCCTCTCAGAACAGGTCACAATTCGGGGCACAGGCTGCATGAAAGATTGCAAAGCAGGTCCCAATCTGGTCGTTATGCCAGGTAAATGCCGTTATAGCCGGGTTACGCCTCAAGAAATCCCGGAACTGCTTGCAAAGCACTTCTCCCCTACCCCCAGCCCAAATCCATCCGATCGCCAACCCGTGTCGCAATTGTAATCAATCAGTATTCGGCTGAAAGTCCGGCAAAACCGTTAAACCAAGTGGGCCATTAAACAAGTGGACCACGTGCTTAATGGTTCAGTGGGAGCGCGATCGCCAAAGCCCGCCCACCCCCAACTCCTCTTTAATTGAATTGCGCCCATGAATTGCGCCCAGATCTTGCTCAGGGCATCAAATTGAAGACAACTGATCCCTAGTAGCCTGTTGGAGTAATCGAAGTTCTCGTTACTAGGCTCTGCCTGGTAACGTAAAACTGGAGGCT
>JBAUTA010001040.1:0-16819 GCA_049581985.1 Kovacikia sp. | reverse complement strand
ATCCGTTGGCCCACTTCCTTGCCAATCGCGTTGGATTTGGCCTCTGTTTCACTGCGCTCGGTCAAGAGTTGTCTACGCTCCTGCTCCAGGGTGAGCAGGGTGTCCACCAAAGAGCCATAGCTATCATTACGGCTCAGGAGTCTGGTCTTGAATAGTTCTGGGTTCTGGCGCAGGGCTTTTAAATCGATCACAGGGCTTTGTCTATGAGTACTAGAGCTTCACTAATTTAAGAGATTTTACTTCCCCATAGATAGTACTGTTGTGATCCCCTGTCCTCGAATGAGTATAAGTTCCTATCAGTTTATGTCTTCATGATTACCCTATACAAAAGGCAGATAGTGCATCAATTGCGTAGAAACTGTGATCAAATAGCAAAGCGGTAAATACCTGTAGCAAAATAAATCTACTCAGGCAATAGCAAAGTGTTAGGACAAGTCTATGGCGAGCTTACAAGCTGTCCGAAACTATGTCGCCTTCCATGTTCAACAGGGCAAGAAGGTGATGAGTCCTGTGCATGGGCTTATGCCCTTCCAATCTCATGTAATCGGTTCTGAGGGCCTGAGCGTAGCTTTCTTGCTCTATTGGCGCTCGCTCCGCAAGCATATAGATTTTCAACATCTGCAAATAGAAGGGGATGAGTTTTGTTTTGGGCAGCTTTTAAAGTCCGAATGGGAATTTGGTCTCTGTGCCCGTTGTGATTTCATGATCCCGGTGCCCGAGGCAGGAGCCTACCAGCCACCCGCTTGCTTTTTGTGCCAAGACATCTCCTGCCTTAGAGACCATGTGACGGCTTCGCCAGAGCTTTACACCAGGGCTGAAAGTCCACAGGCACTAATCGACAGAGGCTAGATGCACTAAGGCATTCACGATGGCGGCTGCAATCGTTGATCCTCCTTTCCGTCCTCGTACTTGAATCTGCGGAATATCTAGCGCTGCTAGCGCTTGTTTGGCTTCTTCGACGGCTACAAAACCGACGGGTACCCCAATCACCAAAGCAGGCCGTACATTTCCCGATTTAATCTGCTCTACCAAAGCCAGCAGAGCCGTAGGGGCATTCCCAATCACAAATAAGCCGTGGGGATAGGTTCCCGATAGGGTCAGCAGGCCCCCAGCGGTTTGGGTTGGTCCTTCCCCTGGATAGTCCAAGGCACAGTAAGCCTTAGGCTTTCCTGCTTTGGCCAAGGTGCTGGCGATTCCTACTGCGACCATCTGCACATCTACGATTACAGGAACATTGTGACGAAGCGCTGTCATGCCCGCTTGGATCGCTCCTGGACTGAAGTGAAATAAGTCTTTTAGTTCAAAATCGGCGGTCGTATGAATAGCTCTACGAATGATGGCATATTCTTGCTTAGACCAAGCATGAGGGCCAATTTCCTGATCGATCAGGGCAAAACTTTGTGCCGTAATCGGATGATTATCCATAGGTTATTGAATCGCTCTTTCTACTTCTGCTTCCGATTCTAAAAGCAGATTTTGTAATCGGTGAATCATCGCTTCTGTAGTTTGCCACATAGCTCGTTGATGCGCTTCTAAAAGTCGTTCAGCCATATCTCGTAAAGCCCAGGGATTTTTAGCGGATAAAAAAGTTTTTACCGCTGGATCTAGGAGATAAGCTTCTGCAATTCCTTCATACATCCAGTCCGTGACTACTTCCGCCGTTGCATCGTAGGCAAAAAGATAATCTACGGTGGCGACCATCTCAAAAGCGCCCTTATAGCCATGGCGCATGACCCCGCGAATCCATTTCGGATTGACCACCCGTGAACGAAAGACTTTAGCTATCTCTTCTTCTAGGGTCTTAATTCTTGGTTTGGCGGGTTGGCTGTGGTCCCCAAAAAATGCTTTTGGCTGTTTTCCGGACAAAACTCTGACCGCGGCAATCATTCCCCCTTGAAATTGATAGTAGTCATCAGAATCAAGGAGGTCATGTTCGCGATTGTCTTGATTGTGGAGGACCAGTTCCAGTTTAGAGAGTCTGCGAGAAAAAGCAGCATGGGCTGTTTTGCCTTTGCCACCCCGTCCGTAGGCATAGCCTCCCCAGTTCACATAGGCTCGGGTTAAGTCTTGGCTGGTGGTCCAGTTCTGTTGGTCGATCAGTCCTTGCAATCCAACCCCATAGGCTCCAGGCTTAGAACCAAAAACCCGATACATAGCCTGTTCTTGCGCTTGTTCAGGGCTTAAACCTTCCTGCTGCCACAAGGTTTGGTCTTGCTGGATGGACCAGCGTAACGGATTATCCGTGGGAGATTCCTCCAGTTGGGCAATCGCTTCTATGGCTTGATGAAAGAGGTCTATGACGTGGGCAAAGGCATCTCTGAAAAACCCTGAAACCCGGAGCATAACATCTACCCTCGGTCTTCCCAAAGAAGCTGAGGTAATCACTTCAAAGTCAATGACTCTGCCACTGGCCCGGTCCCACACCGGCTGTACCCCTATCAAAGCCAGGGCCTGAGCAATGTCATCTCCGCCGGTACGCATGGTAGAAGTGCCCCACACCGAAAGTCCCAGCGTCGTCGGATATTCGCCGTGGTCTTGTAGATGTCGTTCAATCAAGGCTTCCGCTGCCCGACGACCAATATCCCAGGAGGTTTGGGTGGGAATCGCTCGACTATCCAGGGAGTAAAAATTGCGTCCTGTTGGCAGTACATCCAAGCGTCCCCGCGTAGGAGCTCCCGAAGGTCCCGGTGGCACATAGCGCCCGTCTAGCCCCTTGAGGAGATAGTCTATTTCCTGGTGGGTTTGTTGCACCTTTGGCAGTAGGTTACTGAGTAGATCGGATATCTCTCCCTCACCCCTCTTCTCCCGCAACTCACCCTCCACTAACTGAGCCGCTAACTTTTCTAACGCTTCCACTACATCTCCGGCGATACGGGGCTCTGCTTCAAAAGCCAGCTTCTGTCTCACTTCTGCGGAAAGGGGCACGGTCCAAGGCGTTGCGAAATCCACAGTTAGCGGGTCAAAGTTTAGTTCCAGGGCTTCTGCTAAGAATTGGGTAATGCCCTTATTCGCGAGGAATGGATTGGGGTTTCGAGCTAGAGCCACCAGTAAATCCACGAGAGGAGTCCCTTCTGGAGCCTTACCAAAAATATGAAGCCCATCGCGGATTTGGGCCTCTTTCAGCTCGCAAAGATAGCCATCCATGTGCATCAGCCAATGATCGACGGGCGTAGAAAGCTCGATTCCTAGATCTTGATGGAGTGCATGCTCAGTGATCAACGCTCTGACCTGCTGTTCAATCACTTTGAGTCGGGTGGGGTCCAGACCTGCCGCTTCGTAGTATTCATCAATCAGTCGTTCCAGTTCTTGCAGGGGACCATAGGTTTCGGCGCGGGTCATCGGCGGAATCAAATGGTCGATGACCACCGCTTGGGAACGACGTTTCGCCTGGGCTCCCTCTCCTGGGTCATTGACAATAAAGGGATAAAAGTTCGGGGTCGGGCCAAAGATAGCCTCCGGGAAGCAAGCTTCACTGAGGGCAAGGCCCTTGCCAGGAAGCCATTCCAAATTGCCATGCTTGCCTACATGCACTACCGCATCTGCTTCAAAGATATGACGGAGCCAGTGGTAGAACGCGAAATAGGGATGGGGCGGAACAAGGTCTGGAGAATGATAGTTGGCGGCGGGGTCTTCCTCATAGCCACGGCTGGGTTGGATGCCCACGAAGATGTTGCCTAACTGGATACCTGGAACTGGAAAGACCTTTTGCTGATGCAAATCACGCAGTTTGTGCATCCCAGGCGCTTCTCCCCATTGAGCTGTGACAGCCTCTTGGACGGCCTGCGGTAATTGCGAGAAAAACTCCTGATAGGCTGCAGTGGTAACTGCTTGCTGGATAGAACGCCCTTCAAAACTCTCCTGATCATTGGTCACCCCTTGCGTAAGGGTGCGCATTAAGTCATCTCCATCCGTCGGAATCGCTTCCACGCAGTATCCTGCTGCGGAGAGGGCCTTCAGAATTTCAAGGCAACTATGGGGGGTGTCCAGTCCAACGCCATTGGCAAGGCGTCCATCTTTGCTGGGGTAATTGGACAGAATCAGGGCAATCTTGCGTTTTTGAATGGGTGTACGTCGCAAGCGAATCCACTGAGCGCTAAGGGCTGCTACAAACTGTAACCGTGTAGGCTCCGATTGATAGGTCACTACAGGGGTCTCTAGTTGGGCGTCCTGGGCACCTTCAGAAGATTTGAAAGAAATGGCACGGGTAATGATTCTGCCATCCATCTCTGGTAGGGCAACGTTCATCGCCACATCCCGAGGGCTCAGTCCTTGGGTACCTGCTTCCCAAGTGGCTTGACTGCTGCTGGCGAGCATAACCTGAAAGATAGGAATATCTAAAGCCTGATAAAATCGCTTCCCCTCGGCAGAATCAATGGAAAATCCTGTAGTGTTCAAGAGGAGGTCTATAGCTTGAAAATAGTCTTCCAAAGCCTCTAGGATATCTGGCTCTTTTAGGCTTTGAACAAAGACCGGGAGGGCTCTAATTCCTCGCTCCGCAAGAGCCGATACTAAAGCATCAATCGGTTCTAAATTTCCAGAAAGATAATGGGCTCGATAGAAAATCAGACCACATTGGGGACTATCAGGGCTTAAGATCGATCTTCCCTGAGGGGTATAGATTCCCCAACGCTCTATCTTTTGGACAGGCCTGCTTTCTATGGGTTGTTGACTTTGGAAGGCATAAATATAATGCAGTCCTTGTAATAAATTCTCGGGCCCTCCTTCGACGAGATAACGCCACAAGCTATGAACCTGGGTAAGCGGAACCGTTGAATTTTCCATCAAGTCTAGGTCTACTTGTTCATCCCCAGGCAATAAATAAAGATGAATCCCTTGTCGTTCCGCGAGTTCTTTAATCACTTCCAGGCCATAGGACCAATAGGATCTGCCGCCCAACAAACGAATAATGATTACCTTGGCTTTTTCCAAGACGTCTTCGGCATAGGTATCAATCGTCAACTGCTGTTGGAGGTTCAATAGATTGACGGCTCTTACGCTGGCTGGATAAGACCACTGCTTGAGCGCCACCGACAAAGCTTGAATTTCCGTATCGGCTGCCGTTAGGAAGATAATATCTCCAGGGGTTTGCTCGATGAAGATGACCCCTTCTGTGCCAGGCGTCCAACCACCGGGAGCAACTTGTAAACGATGCATATTAGACCGTTCGTAGAGCCGCTTGAAGCGTAGAAATTTCGTTTAAAGCCTTGCCAATCAGTACTAATTTGGTTCCCCGTTCTCCTTCTAGCCAGGGCCGATCATAGTATTGGTCAAAGCGGTTGCCCACCCCTTGGAAGACTAAACGCATCGTTTTTCCAGGGACTTCTACAAACCCTTTTACCCGATAGATTTCGTGGGCTTCTACTAAATTTTGTAACTGCTCTAGCAATCTCAGCGGGTCGATAGGACCGGCTTCAAAAACAATCGAATCTATTTCATCATTATGCTCGTGGTCTTCTCCTTCTTGATCATGATGAGACCTGCGGTTATCAAGATCATCTTCGACCCGATGATTAAACCCCAGGAGAATATCGGGAGATAGCTTGCCATAGTTTGCATGAATGATTTTGACATGATTCGGCAATTCAGCCCTGAGCGATGCTTCTACCTGATAGCGCGTGGCGGAATCAATAGCATCAGCCTTATTCAGAATCACCAAATCAGCCACGGCCAATTGGTCTTCAAAAAGTTCTTCTAGTGGCGTTTCATGGTCCAAATTTTCATCAGCTTGGCGTTGGGCTTCTACTTTTTCCCGGTCGGTTAAAGCTCCAGAAGCCACCGCTACCGCATCGACTACGGTCAGGATCCCATCCACGGTGGCTCCATGGCGAATTTCAGGCCAGCGGAAAGCTTTCACAAGCGGCTTGGGCAGGGCCAGCCCACTGGTTTCAATCAGAATTTGGTCTATTTCATCCCGGCGTTCCAGCAGTTGGAGCATCGTCGGCAAAAATTCTTCCTGTACGGTGCAACACAAGCAACCATTGGTCAATTCAATCACGTTGTCTTCTGGGCAATCGCTGCATCCTTTGAGCAATGCGCCATCAATGCCCAAGGCTCCAAATTCATTCACCAAAACCGCTAATCGGCGACCTTGGTTATTTTCTAGAAGATGGCGAATCAGGGTCGTTTTCCCACTGCCAAGGAAGCCTGTAATCACGGTGACCGGAATTTTTTTTGTCATCACTAAAACTCGATTCCTATTTGCGCTTTGATACCTTGCTCTCGAAAGGGGTGCTTCACCAACTTCATCTCCGTCACCAAATCGGCAACTTCAATCAGTTTTGTGGGAGCGCCCCGACCCGTCAGGGCCACATGTACGGGTTCAGGTTTCGTCTTTAGGCCATCGATCACCACCTGAGGATTCAGATAGCCAAGGGACATCGCCACATTCACCTCATCCAAAAGGACCAGATGATAATCGCTGGATTGGATTAGCTCCAATCCCTGATTCCAGGCTTGTTCGACCATTTCGATATCTCTCTGTCGGTCCTGGGTTTCCCAGGTGAATCCTCCTCCCAAGGCTGCAAAAAATACCTGCTCTCCAAAACGGTCCAGGGCAGCCTTTTCTCCCGGTTGCCAAGCCCCTTTGATGAACTGAATGATCGCTACCCGCTTGCCATGCCCCAGGGAGCGAAAGACCATGCCCAACGCTGCTGTGGTTTTGCCCTTGCCCGTCCCGGTATGGACGATGATTAGGCCTTTTTCCAGGGTTTTGGCCGCCAGCCGCTCATCCTGTACTTCCTTTCGGCGCTGCATTTTCTGACGATGGAGGTCGTTATCTAGCTCAGGCATAGGGTGATCCTAAGGAGGCTTTCTGCAGAGGCTCTGTATCGTAACTCTTCTTGATGCCCCGCTACAATATAACTAAGAATTGTGGGCGCCCTCATCACCATGCACGCTACCCTCAGCCCTATCCTCACCGGGAACGGAATACATTTGTAGTGCGATGAAGTATCCAAACCACAGCCTAGAGTCCAGAGGATATGGCTATCTCGACATTCTTTGCCATTTCTTGCTTCAAAAACAAATTTTGGATCTCAGAGGCTTGATGACCCAGGTGAGGCATTCAATACAGTATTGAAAGAGCTTCAGCAAAAAGTCCATTAGACTACAAATATATTCCGCTTTCTCTACCAGTTTCTAAAAGCAGCCCCGTCGGAAGCACCGTTGGCAAAGCCAGCCCCGCCATAGGCCCCGTTTCCAAAAGTAGCTCCGCCGGAAACACCATCGGCAAAGCCGCCAGTATCACGCCAACCCGCAGCCCCGCCATAGGCAGGATGGGCATCGTTGAAGGTACTTCCCCCCGGTCCGGTTGCTGTACCGAAACGGGCACCCTGGTTAAAACTTCCACCTGCACTGCCATCGGCAAATCCGCGGGCAATCAGCATATCTTCTCCTGGTTTCGCTGCATTCTGCAATTGAGTTTCCCGTTGCCGAATCACCGCTGTGATCCGGTTGAGCCGCCCCTCAATGGATGGGGAAGGGTTGGGCTGATTCATTGCATTGGAAGTAGGAATACTGAGGGCGGATAAGGACAGTAAAAAACCAAGTAAGCCAGCGTGGGATGCAATATTCAAAGTATTTCTCCTGAAATGAATTCAATGTTTCGATGGGAAACTAACGATTTTAATTCACTTACTTTGAAGTTTTTGGTGAATTTGCAATTGGAATCTGTTCATAGTTAAGCAAAACCGTCTCGAAATAGTCCTTAATTAATTCCGGGGGGAGTTCCAGAATTCCTTTTGGACCCAACCATTTGTTGACCATCGTAGTATACTTTGCATCCCCAGCCACATAGCCCTGGAGCATTTTGGCAATGGCAATATTAACTAGGTTTCTAAAGGTGGAGTTGTTTTCGGGCATTGCACACCCCACCGCATATCGCGCATAGGGATTGGCAGGGACTAATTCATAGCCCGTCTCACTAACTCTCTGGATAGTCCCTGCCAGGATATTGCTATCTCCAGCAACCGCATCGACTTTACCTGATACCAGAACGTCAATTCCTTCATCAACTCCAACAATCGGAACCAGAATAGCCTTGGGCTGCACAATTTTCATTGTTGACTCACCCAAGGAATTAGGCAACACAGCCACCCGTTTACCGACAAGGGACTCAGGAGTTCCTTTTAAGCTACCAGTTTTAGTTAATAGACGAATACCGGAAAGGCTGTAGGGAATTGAGAAATCCGCATACATTTCCCGTTGCCAGGTGAATTGGGTATTACAGGCAAGGCCGATTTCACCATTGCTAACTTTGGAAAACAATTCTGGAAAGCTATTGATCTGCTGGAACTTAATAGTTACAGGTTTGCCCAGGAAAAGGGAAACTTCCTGTTCAATCAAAGCAGCAACATCCTGGGAATACCCAACCAAATCCTTCTTTTCATTGAGGTAGGAGAAGGGAATGATATCGGCTCGGCCACCCATTGTAATAATGCCAGTACGGGCAGCTTTTTCAACAATCGTCTCGGCTTTTGCAACAGTGGGGAGCAAAATAGCAATTAGTAGTTGGAGAAAGACAATCGACAGATTTTTATACACCTGTATTCCTCATAATTTGAATAGTTACACCATAAGCTGGTTGCTCAGCTAAACAATCCCAGGGAATTTTCCAGTCCATCTAACACAACATCAGCGATCACTTGGGTACGATAACGACAAGCCTTCGTTTCGGTAGTATTAAAGGTTCCATTTTCCCAATATTTATTGCTTCCGGCCCCACCTCCGCACAGCCCAAAGTACTCACAGGTCTGGCGACATAAATCGACTCCTGAAAACATATCTCGGTAAATTTTTTGAAACTTTTCAGTATCACAAACTGATTCTAGAGAATCGTCAAGGATATTCCCTAGAATGAAGTTCCCGTATTGCTCTGTCTTTATCGACAACAACTCAGGATCAAAGGTAGAAAAATTGCCTTGATGATCGAAATTGACAATGACAAAGGGTCTGTTCATATCAGTATAATCCAGGCGTTTATCCGTATAAACCAGGGTACACATGGACTCAAATTCCCGCAGTTTGAGTACGCCATTTGCCCGTACCGTTAGCTCCCAGAACCGCTTGATAAATTCTCGATAGCGTTCCTCAATTCCCGACTGATTGAGAGTGGAATTCTGGTGTACACCTTCAGCCTCTTCCATGTTAAAACCAACGCTGTAAATGCCGTTTTCCATGAAGAAGTTGAAGATCTCATCTGGATAGTCGAGGGAGTCCTCGGTCAGCACAGAAATCACATTGAATGGAATTTCGTTTTTCTGCAATAACGAGACACCCCGCATGGTTGCGGCATGAGTACCTGTTCCTTTGCGGGTTTGACGGTGGGCATCATGAAGGAATGCAGGACCATCAATACTAACCCCAACATAGATCTGGTTTCGTTTAAAACAATCACACCATGCCTGATTAATCAGAGTACCGTTGGTTTGAATAGATTGGAAAATCTGGACAGGTTGAGTTTTATACTTATCCTCAGCTCCTCGAATCAGGGCTGTTGCCTGATCATAAAAAGATATTGGAACGGCTAGGGGTTCTCCCGCATGCCAGAGGATAGTAAAGTCACAGCCCATAAATGGGCTAGTCAAAACGGTTTTAATGATCGGCTCGATTAATTCCAGGGATAATTGATTTTTGAGGTGGCGATTGGGCAAATAGCAGTAATCACAGTTCAGATTGCAAAAAGAGGTTGACTGGATAACTACCAGGCGAATCGGACCAAAGTCTACGTAATCGATCTGCTGCCTTTCTGATTCTGATTGGACCCCAGTCACGTGAGACATGGCCTTAGTACTGATCATCTTTTATTCCTACGAAATGTAAATTGCTTCGCTAACTCAAATCTGAAGTGCAACAGGTTCTGATGGTTGAGAGTAAAGTACTTCGTAAGGCGTTCGGTAGTCAAGAGATTTTCGGCTCTATCGTTCTCTGGGTGGTGTCCCAGCTCTGTTGATTGGTAAGCGTCCACCAGATTTCCTGATTAGGCAGTCAGTCAGAATCAGGAATAGGTAAGTGATACGGAAGTAGTGATAAAGCTCAAATCGTTGCCAGCTCTGCATTGTAGCCATGAATGAAGTACCAAATCGCTCCAGTGTGATGGTGCAGTTTTTTGGAAAATGATAGACTTTGTCTCACCAGGCGAGAAATACCTTGTCTGAAGGTATTATTTAATCGTTCAATATGATTAGTTAGACCAGTTTCGTTCCCAACAGCTCGATGACGCTCCCGTGGAATAACTGTTTGGTAAGCCTGCCAAAAATCTGTATAAGCAAAGGCACATTGTTGATAAATATCTGGCAAGGAAGCCCATAATTGACGAGCCCAGTTTCGAGTTCTATTTCCCACAAAACAACCAACAATTTCTCGGGTATCGCGATCTATCGCCAACCAGATATAAACCTCATTATTCTTTCTATAAACAAATGACCACATTTCGGTAGTGCGTCTTTGAAATGACAACCAGGTCATAAGTCATGCTCGTGGGGTTGGCATTTTTTTATTAGTCTTGAGCATTCGCTTTCTGAAACGCTCGAGGTGATGTACCAGTCCAGCGACGAAAAGCCCGCCTGAAGTTCGATGCATCCCTGTAGCCTAATTCGTAGGCTATCTCTACTATCTTGATGGTTGGATCACTCAGCAAGCAAGTTGCCTCCTCAAACCGCATCTGATCAACCAGGCGTTCAAAAGCCATACCCTCAGAGGCCAGTCGTCGTTGAAAAGTACGAAGACTCATGCCCGATGCCTCTGCCATTAGCTTAATGTTGTAATCTCCCTGAGAAAGGAGCGATCGCACCAGTTGTCGTAGAGATCCCGAGAAATTTTGAGCAGGGACCGTAGTATCTAAAAGTTGCTTCGCTTCTAGCAATGCCTTAGTGTCATTGCCCTTGAGCGTATTGCTGAGTGGCAGACTAAGCAAAGATTTAGGAAAGACGATCGCGTTTATTGATTTATTAAAGTGAATGCGGGTATTGGCGAAGTTATCACACCAGTCTAATTCTTGAAACTTGTTGCACTGTAAGTAAAGGGCAGTGGGTTGCCAGTTGGGGCCAGTCGCCAACCGAATTACATTCACCATCGCCATCAATGCAAAACACCGACTTTGATCGCAAACAATGGTGCGGGGTAAATCCAACATGTGGTATAGCCATACGGTATCCCCTACGATCTTGAAATCATATCGTGCGCCGGAATTAAATTTGGTATGCAGAACTTCGACAGTTTTTAACAGATCGTACAAGGTTAGAGATTGAGAAACCAGTTTTCCATAGACACCAAATGACTCCGCAAAGGTCTGCTGCCCAACGATTACCCCCAGGACCTCAATGCCTTCCCGGCGAGCTGTCTGCTCTAAAAAGTCATTGGCCTGATACGCCGCAATCAGTACTTCGGGATTCTCGAGCGTCGTTACGGGCAACTTGACCTGTCTCAAAAGCCTTTCTGTCGGGGCACCAATCTGATTTAAGAATTGAACAAAGGGAAAAACGACAGTGGCGCGAACCAGAGGAATAGGCTTCATTCGGCATCCTTATCCACATCAATCTCCACCCACTTTACCTCGCCGCTGAACATCCGACCTTCGGTCGTACCGTCAGGTGTCATCGGCAAATCAAATCGATATCATTGGTTTGTCTTCCTTTTTGTCTAATTCACGTGTTTCACCGCCGGTGGCACCCATCGACCATCAGTCACCTCGCCTTTGGGGGCATACAGTCGCATAGTAATGACTTGCCGTCCGCGTCGCCGATGTTCAGCGGATAGACCGCGTCCTCCGGCAGGTTGGCACCCAGACCGACCATCGCAACAATGGCCCGCTTCAGGTAGTAGTTCCCATATACGCCCATTGTGTCCGTGTTCATCTGCCAGCCATTCACGACCCGAGCGAGCGTTGGGATCTTCGCCTGCATAGCCTTGAGCGCATCGGGGGCGTCTTCATGTCCACTGTTGGATCGATCGTGGCTGTGAATGGCTGCGGTGCCTTGCCCAGCTGTGAAAGAGGTGTAATCGTGTCGCCGGACTGCACCTTGTGCACGGTGTCGTAGTCCGTGGGGCCGTTCGTCTGAGTGCGTCCGATGATTCAGACATAGGGCATCGGTGAGTTGATGCGCTCGACACCTTCGGGAAGCTTGCCCTGCCAGCCCGGAGGCACGAGCGCGAAGCGGCCCGCGTTGGTGCCCGTCGTGCGTTTGCCGGGGCAGGCAAATACGTCCGACCAACTTGAGGTAACGATACGAGAATCTTAAAGATCGCTCAATTGGCATGAGATGACACGGCAAGTAGCTTATTCCCATCCCTATAATCCGTTGTTGCAAGCAATATTTTTATAGTGGACCCCAAAAACTTGAATATCGAGTAATAACCAAATTTGAAAGACGATCAAGACGGGCCACTGGGTGGAGATCGACTGTAACTTTTCGGACTCTTTGAGCTAAAAAAACAGCTGTAGCTGTTTAACTGGCCTGAAATCATCCCGCGTTACCGTCTTGCTTAGCTTAAAATTAGAGAAAATACAATCACAAGCAAGGTTTCTATGAGCGTCTTAATTCCTGATGATATTCTCCGAGCAGCAAAAATGACCGAGGATGAATTAAAACTGGAAATCGCCATCATGCTCTACAAGCAAGAAAAAATTAGTAGCGGCAAAGCTCGTGCCTGGAGTGGACTGACAGTGATTGAGTTTCAACATGAACTTGCCAAGCGCGGACTCTGCCTCAATTATGAGGTGGAAGATTTTCAGTCCGATGTCAAAACTTTGCAATCAATGGAGTTGTTGTGATTGTTGTCAGTGATACATCGCCGATTACCAATCTGGCAGCGATCAGTCAGCTAGACTTACTGCAACAACTTTACACTTGTATCGTTATCTCGACAGCCGTTTACAACGAGATGGTAAGAGTTGATAAACTGGTTCCTGGTGCAGTAGAAGTACAAACTTTACCCTGGATTCAAGCTCAAACAGTTACCGATTCTCAACAGGTGAGAGTCCTTCGGGAAAGCCAAGAAAACATCGATTTGGGCGAGGCTGAAGCAATTATTTTGGCACTAGCGTTAAAAGCTGATTTGCTGTTGATGGATGAACGTCGAGGACGGGCAGTGGCAATCAGCTATGGATTGCAGGTAACGGGATTGTTGGGAGTGCTTCTGCAAGCTAAGAGAAATCGCCTGATTCCAGCGGTTAAACCCCTGATGGAGCGACTAATTGAGCAAGCTGACTTTCGAGTGAGTAACCAGTTGTACGCAACCATCCTGGAATTTGCTGGAGAGTAGCGGCGGCTCACAACCAGGAAGCTGAGACAGATAAGCCGCCGAAATCTCAGCGATCGCAGCAAGTACAGGAGAATCGACGAGGCGTTTGGTCGCAGCTCGGTTTAGCTCGGCCTCCGGCCATCGGCGTGGATTAGAACAGTATGTGAAGATAGAGACAGACGAATGACATTCGACGAACAGAGCTACGAGAATCTTAAAGATCGCTCAATTGGCATGAGATGACACGACAAGTAGCTTATTTCCATCCCTATAAAAGGTACGTACCTATTTATACTTTGATCGCTGGGATCTCAGCACAACTCTTTACATATGAATGGGAGAAAGGAGAAAAGAAAAATGAGTGACTTCAAAATGATGGCGGTATATGCGGCCGCATACGACAGTCTGGATGCAGCCGAGCAGGACTACGAAGCGGTCAAGGTGCTCTACTACGGCCTGGGTCTGATGGACACGTTCGATGCTGCGGTGGTCACAAAGAACGACAGGGGAAAGGTCAAGATCGTCAAGAAGCACGAACAGCCAACACGTCAGGGCGGATGGCTTGGTGCGGGCTTGGGTCTCGCTACCGGTCTGCTCGTCGCACTGTTCCCCGGTGTGGCGCTGGGTACGGGTATGCTAGCGGCCGCCACCGGCGGGGGCGCTGTACTCGGTGCGCTAGCGGGACATGCCGTAGGCGGAATGAGCAGGGCTGACCTGAAAGACCTGGGTGACACGTTGGACCCAGGTCAGGCCGGTTTGGTGGTTATTGCTGAGACCGACGTGGGCGACCGAGTTGCCGGTGCCTTGAGTCGCGCCAAGAAGGTCATCCAGAAACAGATTAAAGCGGATCGGAAAGAGCTCGAAAAGGAAATCGAGGAGGCTGCTAAGGAGTAAGGGTGTTTTTGACTAAAGCCACTCATTGACATTTCGCGGCTTTCCCGCCAGCAATTCCAAATTCGGAACGATTCTGCGCCATTTCAGTGGTCAGGCAAATTGTCAAGAATTCTTAGTTCCTCTTGGTGTAAGAGTTTAAGAACCAATGAATTTGGAATTGCTTATCCCTACGGGCGGTTCTGATAGGCTCTATCGTTTTCCGCATGCAAATGTTCGTAGTGAACATTTTTTTGATGAGCTTAGAGCTTATTCGAGCTGTGAGTCTTAGTGTACTGCTTTAAGACGGCATTCTCACTGTCTTGAAAGTTAGGCACTTCCTGTTCAGTGTATTTCGGAGTCGTTTCGGGTTCCATTTTCTTTTCTGAGCACTAACTGAGTCAAGCTTATCCGACCAACTTGAGGTAAAGAGCTACGAAAATCTTAAAGATCACTCAATTGGCATGAGATGACACGACAAGTAGCTTATTTCCATCCCTATAATTTGATCGCTGGGATCTTCGGCAAAACTCTTTACACATTAATAGGAGAAAGTCATTGTGCTGGAATTTGAGGATATTCAGAGCGGCGTTCTTCGGCCCCGGCCTAATCCTTATGCCGCCACTTGCATCCTGCTTCGCATAGACGATCGTAAAGCCGGCCGGGAATTAATGCGGCGCGCCGCTGGCGTAGTCAACTCATGCGCAGATCTCACCAGCAAAACGGGTGATGCCTGGGTGTGCATCGCACTGACCTTTCAGGGATTGAAGGCGTTGGGTGTGCCTCAGGAGTCCTTGGACAGTTTTCCGCCAGAGTTCCAGCGGGGAATGGCTGTCCGCGCGGACGTGCTGGGGGATACGGGCGAAAGCGCTCCCGAACACTGGGAGAAGCCGTTTGGTACATCGGAAATCCATGTCGTGCTTACGGCGGTGGCACCGGATGCGGAGCGGTTGGAGGCAATTCTCGCCCAGGGTCGCAAGACTTACGAGGGAATGACCGGCATCAAGGCGATCTGGAGGCAGGATTGTTATACTCTGCCCACTGGAAAAGAACACTTTGGTTACAATGACGGAATTGGCCAACCGGACATTGAAGGCAGCGGCCTTCCTGTCACCAATCCTAAAATGCAACCGATTAAGGCAGGCGAATTCGTGCTGGGGTATCCCGATGAAATGGGTAACAATCTGTTCCCCAAACCAGACGTGCTTGGGAGGAATGGTTCATACACGATTATTCGCAAGCTCCATCAGCGGGTAGCTGACTTCCGCCAATTCTTGAAGAAAAACTCCACCTCTTCCGAGAGTGAGGAGAGGCTCGGCGCGAAGATGATTGGTCGCTGGCCGAGCGGTGCGCCGCTGGCGCGTTGTCCAATGCACGATGATCCGGCTGTGGGTGCCGATCCAAACGTGCGCAATGATTATATGTACAACGACGACGACCCGCGCGGTCTCATAACGCCGATCGAATCCCACGCACGGCGAATGAACCCCAGGGATTCAGAGGTCATCGGGGTTCCCAGGCTGCATCGCATCATCCGTCGTGGCACCTCCTACGGACCGCACTTGCCGGCAGGAGTGCTGGAGGATGATGGTGTCGATCGCGGACTTTGTTTGCCTTTGTCGCAGCCCACATTGACCGACAGTTTGAGTTCCTCCATTCCCAGTGGATGAACAGTGGTGAGTTTGCCGGACGCGGCGACGCGAAGGATCCGATTGTAGGAGCCAACAATGGCACCGAAACGTTCACAATTCCTAATCGCCCCATCCGCCAGTGCGTGCAGGGGATGCCTCGGTTTGTGATCGTGCGTGGAGGCGAGTATGCCTTCATGCCCAGTCTCAGTGCCTTGAAGTGGCTTGCGGATCTCGACACGTGACAGATGCAAACATCGTCAGCTACTCGCTCAAGAAATTCGTAGGCGTTTTTCCGAAACCATAAATTACTCAACCCAACTAAAACAAAAGGAGAACTTCAATATGACAAGTCCACAAGCTCAGAAGGGTGTCGATAAGCGCGGGTTGCCCCTCCAAGGTCTTAAGAATGGCAAAGTCACCGAGCTAGCCATGTTTCTCAAGGTCAAACCGGGACATGAGCAGGCGATCCGGGAGGCCATTGAGGCCTTCTGCTGCAGCCCAAAGCGGGACCCGAGCACTCCGCAAGCCGAAAAGGCGGCGGCACAGATCGGCGTTCACGAGGTGAGGTTGGTGCTCTTCGATAACGACACGCGCCTCGTTTGGCTCACGTCCTTCGACACCGATTGGGATCCCTATATTGACGATACGATCGCCATCGTCGGCACGCCGATATACGGCTCGATCCTCAAGCACACGGTAGAGGCTCCGGAGGGAATCGAAAAGCCGGACATTCCCAATGCGTCAAATGCCGTGAAGGACATATTCAACTCAGTTCGCATCACGGCGGCCGGGTATCTCGTGACGTGTGCCAATATCTCAATCATGGAACAGCTGAGAAACCGTGACGTTCGGCAGGCTTTTGATGCGGTGTTGAACAACCCGGGTGCAGCCGAGGCTCTTCAGCACCCGGCGCTCGCGCCCCTGCTCGAACTTGCTGCTGATTGAGTCCAAGCTAGCCTGCAGAAATTCTTAACCCAATAAGCTTTTATGACCTTCTCTGATTATCCTCGTGCCTATGCCGACCTCAAGGACGTGCGTATTCACTACGTTACGGCGGGGCAAGGAATGCCCGTTGTACT
>JBAUTA010001039.1:0-3339 GCA_049581985.1 Kovacikia sp. | reverse complement strand
ATAAAAGATGAGTTTGGGGGTGGAGGGGGTGGAACCCCCTGCCTGGGGGCGCAGCCCCCACTCCCCCTTCTTACAATTAATTAGAGCTACCTACTTAGCCGTAGCCATACTGGTTAGGACGGGGTGCAGGGGTGGAACCTCCTTCGGCTTGAGCGCTCAGGTCAAAAGCTGGCTGGGAGCAACGCCCCCACTCCCCCCTGAATCCTCTGTCCTAATCAAATTGGAGACAGCTATAGCAATCTTTAGCCTTCAGTCTTCCAGGCCGAAAAATCCTGACTAAATTGCTTGAGGGATATCAGGGTAATGCCTGGAGCCTGCGTCGCCAGTTGCCGATCGGTCTGGGTGTTATAGCCCCAATCTGCCAGAAACAGCATGACACTCTCCAACCCTGGTTGCTTTGCAATATTCTGTAAGGTTTTTAGCCGATCCTCCACGAACCAAATGGTTTGCGCGTGACCGTACTCCTCGATCAGTTCCCGTAAAACCTGATGTTTGGGACGTTTTACCTCTTTACCAAAAATCCTGAGAGGGGAGAGGGGAACGCCCTGATTCTGTAAGAGCTGTTCGATAAAGCGCTTTTCCTTGGTGCTAATGATGACTGTAGGAATGGCACCTGCCAGGATCCCTTTGAGGCGATCGATCACCCCAGGGTAAAAGGTTTGCTCTGCCAGCCAGCTATCGACGTCTGAGGCAATCCAGCGATCGCGAATGCCATCTACCTCTGCTACACATCTGGCAGGTTCCAGGCCGTCTTTTTGCAGAATTTGTTGGGCAATTCCCATCGGGGCAGATCCGCTTTGGGGAATCCCTATCCAGTGTCTAAAAATATCTGTTGCAGGAATTTCTAACATAATTGCCCGCACAAGGACAGGCATTTCCCACCCAGTTTCCACCACAGGCCGCAGGCGGTAAAATTTCTCCGCCACACCCTCTGGGGGAGTCTGGCTTTCCGGTTGCCAGATATGGCAGTAGGCACGCCACGCCGTTTGAAAATACTCCTTCAGTCCATTACAGAGGACGCCATCAAAGTCAAGGGCGAGAACATGAGGGAGACTCGCTGCCATGGTTATGGGATAGTGAATAACATTGCTATCAACCCTACCGTAAGCTGTTGATTAAGGATAGGCATAGCGGGGTTTATTTGATATTCCTTTTTAGAGATCAAAAAATGGAAACTATCGACTGGATGAGTGTGGTTCCTGCTGGAGTTGCGATCGCCATTCTTTTAGGCGGGTTAATGATGTTGTTCAGTGGCATCTGGGAGGCAAGAGATAGGTAGCGATGCCCTTAAAGGCGAGAATCTCTTTCGCTGGCGTTCGGTCACCGTTGCAGGAAATCCTTCTGGGAGCGTCTATCAGGTGGATGGAAAACCCAAGGCTCTCATACAATTTCACGATTCGCTCCGTTGCCTGGTTAGATGCAATCACGGGGCCCTGATGGCAAACTAACCACTCCGCTAAACGGATCTGGTCTTCCCACTTGAAATCGTTAGCACTATATTTTGTAAACTGAACGTCGTAGGGAGGATCCGCATAGATCAGATCCGTAGGTTGAAGCTGTAAATCAACAAAATCTACTGAGGAAAACCGCCATTTTTCCAGGACTGGGGCGTAGCATAAAAAGTTTTTGACGTAATTAATGGTTTTATAGCGCCCAAATGGAACATTAAACTGATCTTTATTGTTAAATCTACAAAGCCCGTTGAATCCTGTACGATTCATGAAATAAAAGAGCTTGGCAGCTTCTTTACTATGCGCTTTGCCAGTTGAAACAAGCTCATTAAATTGCTTTCGACAGAGATAGTAATAGCATGGATCGTTTTCAAACTGAATATCAATACAAAGCCCTTTTTGAAGCCAGAAGTAGAAATTTATTAAGTGGTAATTAAGGTCATTCAGCAAAGCTTGTTGGGGTTGCAAGCCGAGTGCAACTGCCATCCCTCCAACAAACGGCTCGACTAACCGATAGTGAGAGTAATGTTTCCAGATAGCCTGTAAGGTCGGCACAAGCCATCGCTTTCCCCCAGCCCACTTCAGCGGAGGATTGAGAAGACTCTGCTCAACCTCAAATTTGCTAACCAACTAGTTTTATCTCTCTAGATCTTGCCTATGGCTGATTAGGCAGGTGGGATGAAGGCACATAGCGTGATAGAAAAATTGGCTTGGTGACGCTGGCTCCTCTATTGGGATTTTTGATCTTCTGAGATTTTTGATCTTCTGAGATTTTTGATCTTCCAGATTGTTAATCTTCTAAGAGGATGTTTGAAAAGGTATGGGCTGTAGTATCAAGCACTTAGCGTTCCTCCCTAGCCCTCCTTAAAAAGGGAGGAACTCGCTTTAGAGCCCCTCTTTTTAAGGGGGATTTAGGGGGATCTCGCTTTTCGCTACTAAACAAGATGACCTTTAAACCATCCTCTAAGGTCGCTAAACAAAGCATTGCTAATCAAGGTTTTAGAATATACCTTGTCTGATTTTACTACTCCATTTAGATTTTGAAACAACTTAGAGAAACAATTTTATCCGCGAAGATTAAAATCAAAAAACTATTGAAAGATGGATTTGGGGTTCAGCGAGATCCGCTGTCCTGGTGCTTATATCAAAGCCTGAAGAATCGTTGGAAGCCCTATCCCCCCAGCATTGTAACGCTGCCATCGGTTACCTCTGGGATTGAATCCGCTATTGGTTCTAAATGCTATTAGATTTTCCCTGGAGCGGTATTAAACAGCGATCGCACTCTACCTGGGGGGAATAATCATTATTCCTTTGGATGGTTCCGGTCCCTAGAGTTTGCCTGTTAGTCTGTAGGCTACAAAGGTTGCACTGAGATCTTTCCATACGTTTAGGGTGCCAGGTCCTACGGTGCCAGGTTGTACGGTTCTAGATTTAAAGTGCCAGGTTGCAAATCAAATAGCTTTCAAAATTTTAGAAAAAGAAGGAAAAATCATCATGAATATTCTTGCCTGGATTGTTCTTGGTTTAATTGCAGGTGCGATCGCCAAAGCGATTTATCCCGGTTATCAAAGCGGTGGCATCTTGGGCACCATGCTGTTAGGGATTGTCGGTGCCTTTATTGGTGGCAGTTTATACACCCTCCTAACTACCGGAACGCTGGCGTTGACCGCAGCCGGGTTTAGCATTGGTGGTGTGGTCGTTTCCGTACTGGGTGCAATTATTGGTCTATGGCTTTACTATGCTTTCCTAAGTCGGCGAGTTTACTAATGGTTAAACACCATTAAAGAATTTACTTTCCGCAGTTTTTAAGTAGATAAAGTAAGACTCAAGCCTCCTGAACAGGGAGGCTTTTTAAGTAGATAGGCGCAATTAAATAAAAGATGAGTTT
>JBAUTA010001038.1:0-4474 GCA_049581985.1 Kovacikia sp. | reverse complement strand
GTCGGGCGTATAACCCTCTCCCAGTAAGGCATTAATAGCCCTTGAAGTCAAAAAGCGTCGGGCGTTAATTTCAGGTTTTCCGACAGTTTCAGCAACCTGAGTCTGACTCATTCGATAGGAGCCATCTGGTAGCATAAAGCCATCGATCTCAATGGAACCGATTTGGACGGTGGCACGAGTAGCCCTCATTGAGGCGCTTGGCTCAGGTGGATTGGTCATCATTCCTCTCCAATACTTTCAGCCTGAACGTACTCAATTAAATCGTCCGGAGTGCAGTTCAAAGTCCTACAGAGCTTTGCTATCCGCTCAAACCATTCGATCCCATTTCTACCTTTCTCCCAATTAGAAATAGTGGACTCTGTAACGCCTACAGCTTGCGCGAGCTGTAGCTGCGTCAGTTCCGCTTGCTTTCGCAAATCCGCGACTTTTGACACTGGTATTTCCCCCATAGAGAATTCATACCAACATCTTACCCTAAAAGTCCTAAGGCGTAAGTATTAACCTAAAACTATTGACGCCCTTAAGGATTTAAGGGTAGTATTGATTCAGGTGAGGCAAGCAGGCACGGGAAAACGACAGACACCCAAGACCTGATACGCGAATTGAGGGCACCGCTAACGACGCTCACGGACTCGCGGCCTCACCCACCCACACAAAACAGAGAGGGTGATCGCTCCCCCGACCAAGGAAAAAGCTCTCACCCTCTCTGTCAACCCTCAAGAGGTCTAACCAATGTTAACAGTTGAACCCGAAACAAGTCTGGTCGAATCTGAGCAAGCAGTAGCTCAGTCCACTCCCCAAATCACCGAAGATACTGTCGAAGACCTGGCAATCCTGAAAGACGCGATTGCCGCTTTCCTCCAACTGCACGAACAGGGCGGAGAGGCAGCAGTCCACTCCTTTGAGAAAGTCGGCAAGCTGATCAAGTACTCTGCTGTTGACTTTGGCATCACAGGCGAAATCCTGAAAGCCAACGATCGCCTGATCGCCTCAACCCGATAAGCCTCACCTGACCGCCTCCACCTGGGGGCGGTATCGCCTTGTTCACCTATCAAATTCCACAATGCCTAAACAAACAAGCCTCAAATTAGCAGACTACCCGGAGGCGATCGCCCTCCTTCAGGGGCAAATCCTCAGATTAGATCAAGAACTAACTCGCCTCAACGAATCCCTGGCGGTCTATGCCGTCGAGATCGAGAAGCAGGTTTTGGCTGATGCCAGCCTGAGCAACGATGCCAAACGCAAAGCTGCACGGCTCAACTTCCAGCAGCTTGACCCGGATTATTCCGGTACCGCCATCAAGCTCAAGACAACCCAGGTCAGCCGGGATTCGTTGCAGATCGAGTTAGACCTGTTGCGGAATCAATTTCAGGTTGAAAAGTTGCAGCTCCGATATGTGATTGCCCAGATGGAATCGGCTGTTGCTGCATAGCATCTGAGGAATTTCCTCAGATGCAGGTCAGTGGGCTGGAGTGGAACCTCACCAGGGCGAGAGAAACCTCCGAACGGTAGCAAGTATCATGATCCGGGTGACCGGGGAGTCGCCGTCACAGCTAAGACCGTCCACAAGGATAGCCCTGCTAAAAAATCTCGAAAAACTACTACTACCAATACCGAAGGTGATCTGCTGCGCCCAGGTCGGCAGCACAATTAATTTCCATCCCCTGTTGATGACTTGGCTTTCGGGCGATCGCTACCAGGCGATCGCCCGAAATGTGCCGATCTTTACGAATTACTCATCTGAGGAAATTCCTCAGATAGATTCCTCAAATATCAGTAATGTAAAAATTCATGGACATACCTGAGACTTTCACCCTACTCCCTATTCCCCTCCCTCCGATGCTGGCGCAATATGCCAACATCCACGAAGCAGAACGGTTTGTTGCCTTCTACTACGCTTGCACCAACCCAACTTGGACGGATGGGCGGAGATTGGGAACCTTTTCGTTTTATGGCATTTGGGATCCCTGGATCAATCATCTGGCAATGGCAATTCATTTGTTTGATGCGGATCTGGGGCACGATGATTCTGAGCCGACACATTACCTTGTTGCTGATCTCCATGAGTGCAAGGTTTGGGTTGCGCCCAGAGAGGGGGCAGAGCAATTCTTGGCCGCCCAATGTCCTCCCCGGCAACTAACCCCAGCAGAGGCAGCAGAGGAGCGGCAAGCGTTGCTTGCCTTCCTGGAGGCCGAAGATAATTTGATTTCGCTTGAGAGCTGCCAGGCACAGGGATTGTTTGAGTTCTTTGGAGCTTCGCCAGAGAACCAGCAGCGCAAGGCAGCGCTGAATCTGTGGTTGGACGACTATATTACCGTTGAGCTTGTCAAGCAATATCTGACAGCGGCGGGGGGTGGCAACCCTCTAGCTATCTCATACCTGCATAGGTTCAGACAACGGTTAGCCATTTCCGCTGAACTGAATTAGGAGGTCTTGATGATTCATGGACTGACTGACGACGATGATCAGCTTGACTCCGCAGGGGTGCTAAAGAAAGGCGACAAAAAACAGGGAGATCGACCGGGCAGGCCACTGCCCCATTTCAGATTCCAGGGCAAGGGAAACCCCTTGCAAAAGCGGTTGATTGAAGCCAGGTTCAACCACCACTTCCCGGAGCCACCCACCGAGTTAATTGTCTGGCTTGTCTACCCAAAAGCCAGTCGCAATTTCGCAGCCTGGATGGAATTCTATGGTTCCGGCAACTGGCTAAAGATCCGCTGCGACAAACGGCAGATCATTTTGTGGTACACGGGCAAATACTACAGCCATGAGCCACGCCCCTGTCAGTTTGACCCAGAGCAGGATAAATGCCCGCTAGGGTGTGGCAGGGTCGGCAGGTTGTCTGTTTGGTTACCGCCACTGTTCCGAGATGGATTCTACGATCCGTTGACGATCGAAACCCACTCAAAAAACGACATCAAACAGCTCACACGACGACTGCGTTATTTCGAGAATCTGGTAGGTGACGTGCGAGGGTTACCGTTTCTGGTCGCCAAGGCTGAGGATGAAATCTTTCGCCCTGGATTTGACAAAGCAGGCAACCGTACTGACAAGCGCGGCAAGATGACTACCTGGCTGCTGGACATTCAACCTGGCCCCTGGATGGGTCAAAGACTAACAGCGATCTCCCAACAGTCCCTTGCCCTGCCTGGACAGCAACCAACTGCTCAACTCAAATCGGCAGAGCCACCGGAGGAAGCCCCCACAGTTGAAGTCAGCCTTGTCCAGGAAACCTCTGCTGAGGTGGAATTGGGCAGACTGGTGGAGATCACCGGCTGTCCTCTAAAAAGCATTCGGGCGATCGTTCGCTCCAAGTTTGGATGTGGCCTTGCTGATCTGAATGATAAGCAGGTGCGCCAGGTGCGGGGTGAGATTTTCTTACAGTGGTCAGAGATGCAATACGGGTTATCCCGGCAGCAGTCGCTACCGTTGTACAAAGAGTTTTGGGGTGAGGGTCGGACTGAGCCAAGTGCTGAGTTATTTCAGGCTTGGAAGGGCTTTGTGCAGCAGTGGGCGATCTCTGCAAAAATCGATTTGCACTTCTAAGTTATTCCTTACGTGTAATTAAACCTTGCACTTCTAAGTTGAACAAAAGTGCAATCAATCTTTGGTTATCTTTCTTCCAAAATTCCTTACGTGCAATTAAACCTTGCACTTCTAAGTTGAACAAAAATGCAATCAATCTTTGGTTATATTTCTCGCAAAATTCCTTGCGTGCAATTAAACTAAACCATGCACTTTTGTTAACTTATTTTTTCAAGAAATTCAGTACAAGTGCGGGAATGAATTAAGATGACCTCTTATAGTTTGAAAAGCTTTTTTGTAATTTGCGATCGCTTCACGCATAACGCACCTTTAGACGTTCTTGACGATCGCTTATCCGTGCATCCTACAAAAGAATGACAACATCCATGATCCATTCACCTTGCTCAGTTACAGCTCATGCGTTTGAGGCTTTATGCAACCGCTTTTGGTTGATGTGCCGATTGTTAGTCAGCCTCGGAGACACGTATCGCCTAGCTTTATCTCCTCAAAAATAAAGCTTGCAGGTGATTTTTGGCGAGGCAATAATCGAAGTCCTCTTACCTAAATACAAAGATTTCTGCTGCGCCAACTCCAGCATCACAATCGCATAAATGCTTGTGCGCCACGAGTCTTGGCGAGGCGATCGCTGTCATTCCCGACCTGGCAGCAACAAGCAATCACAAGCGAAACGTGCTCAGCAAGAAGCCGCCCCATCTTCCCCAAGACCAGCGGCTTCTGCTCCACCATAAGGAGGTTTATTTTGAGACATGTAACTCTACCATCTACAACCCTAAAAGCCAAACTAGATCACCTATCTAACCTGAGCGGATTGACCTGCTTTGAGCGTGAATTCGTTGCCCGACTCAGGGCGTATCAGAAACCTATCCCGGATCGCGAAATGAGTGTGCTAGATCGCATCTGGCATGTCCAGGGAGGGATTGATGGGCAG